>JAIRYX010000073.1 GCA_031267635.1 Planctomycetaceae bacterium | reverse complement strand
GGAAAATATTTTACACGAGAACTTTCCAATCAACTTAAAGAAAAATTTAAGCAAGAAGGAGTAAAAAATATGTCAGTATCTGTTTTAGACCAACTCGTTGAGGAAGGATTTGAACAAGGCGAAGTCAAAAGAGAAAGTAAAGCCATTTTGCGCACGCTGAATAAGCGTTTTAAACAAGTTCCGAAAAAAATTGAGAAACGTCTTTTTGCAATTACTAATCTTGAAAAACTTGAGAATTTGGCAGATTTTGCTTATGATTGTACAACGCTTGCTGAATTTGAAAAAGCGTTAAAATAGAAAATAAGAAATGGACGATGCGGCGTTTCGGAAAAACACCGCGTCTCTTGAAATCATTTATGACAGCAAAGTTTAAATTCTGTAAACAATTCTCAAACACATCCTGATTATTTCGTTTTTGGGGGACAATATTGGAAAACGCAATAGTAAACTATGGCGTCAGTTTCCCAAGCCCAATAAATCCGCACCGGGCAACTGAATAGTTACTGTTTCACCGGAAAATATTCCTATTGCCGCCCCGATCTTTGTTGCGCAAACACTGTCAAATCGTCACTAGAGCCAGAGCTTTATGTGCAGTAGGGACTGGAATTTTCTGAAAATATTATAAAAAACAATCTAATATAATGTCTTATACAAGAAAGTTAGCATTAGTTTAGTATGAAAGAAAAACTTATTCAGGCAATTAAAGAATTTGTAATGAATGATAAAGAAAATTGGTTTAATGAAACAAATGACCGTTTTTTCGATGAACCGATTATACAATTTGCTTCAGCGGATAATCCTCTTTTTTGTGATTATAAAAAAATAATTGGTTCTGAACATTTAACCCCCAAAGAAGCCTATGAAACGGCTTTTGGGAAGGACAGTTTTCACAATGGAACCGTGATCAGTGTTGTATTGCCTATAAATAAAAAAATCAGGGAAAGCAATAGAAAACAGAAGGTCTGGCCGTCTAAAGAGTGGATGCTAAACCGTACCTTCGGTGATGGTATTATTAAAAAAGTTGCCCTGTTTATGGAATCTCTACTATCCGGCATGGGATATAAAGCAGTTTCACCATATATGGCATCTTGGTTTAAAACTTATAGAACTCCTACCGGACCAAGTTCAATTTGGTCTGAACGCCATATCGCCTATGCCGCTGGTCTTGGTACTTTTAGCTTAAATGATGGATTTATTACTGAAAAAGGAATGGCGATTCGTCTGATTTCCGTAGTGACAAGTTTAATAATAGAAGCCGATATAATAAAGGCAAAAGAATATACGGAAAATTGCTTTTTTTGTAGTAAAAATAAATGCGGCGCTTGCATTGACCGATGTCCAGTAAATGCGATTACTAAAAAAGGGCATGATAAAATTAAATGTTATCAATATGTTTACGGCGAAGATTCAAGCAAATTGGCGGTTTCTTATGGAGGAGACGCAAAAGCAGGTTCTGGATGTGGATTATGTCAAACAGGAGTTCCATGTGAAGATAGAAATTCTATGATGAATTTAGATTCAACGTAGCTATTCAGTTGCCCAAACCAAATACATCCGCACCGGACAGCTGTAGGGTTACCCGAACGGCTTTTCCATTTCGTTTTCTGACTTTTCCCTTTCTTTTTCAGAGAAATCATCCTGTCCCTCAAAATTCCCCAGAGTCCTATGGTCGCTTTAATTCTATTTCATTCCTTTTTCAAATTCTCCCATGCGGAAACAAGCAGCTCTGCGGCGCGGACAATTTGTTCTTCGGAATTAAAACGTCCAACGCTGAGGCGGAGCGTTCCTTGTACTTGGGCGGCGGAACGTCCGAGTGCGGAAAGCATCGGAGAGATTTTGTCGTTGCGTCCTAGTGGTGCGGAACTCGTTGAAAAACAAAGCTCCTGCAAACGTTGCTGCATTTGGTCGGAAAAAACATGCGGAAATGTCAGCGACGAAGTGTTCGGCAGGCGTTCCGTCTCTTTTCCGTTGATAAGCAGTTTCGGCACAACATCAGTCAATATTGTTTCAAGCTGATTGCGAAAATTTATCATCCGTTCCATGGATTGCTGCATGTATTTTTCGGTGATGTTTGCCATTTTGCCAAGCGCGACGATTCCCGGCACATTTTCTGTCCCGGAACGAAGTCCGCATTCGTTTCCTTCACCGTGCAAAATCGGTAGAATCGGCGTGCCGTGCCGGACAAATAATACGCCGACGCCTTTAGGAGCGTACATTTTGTGACCGCTCATTGAAAGGAGGTCAACGTTCAGCCGTGCGATATGTACCGGAATTTTCCCGACCGCTTGACACGCGTCGGTGTGAACCAACACTCCCGCCAAACGGCAACGTTCGGCAATTTGCGAAATCGGCTGCAAAATTCCCGTTTCATGATGCGCCAGCGTAACGCTTACAAGAAACGTGTTTTCCTGAATCGCCTCCATAACGCTTTCCGGATCGATGATTCCCTGATTGTTCGGCGTTACGATAGATAAACCGTAACCGATGGATTCAAGAAATTTCGCGGTTTGCAACACGGACGGATGTTCAATCGACGAAACAACCAAATGACCGGAACCGCGAGGTGCAACACAAAATGCCGTGCCGATCAACGCCAAATTGCAACTTTCCGTACCGCCGGACGTGAAAATAATTTCGCTTCGCTCGCAACGCAGCAAATTTGCCAGATGAAACCGCGATTCCTCTAATACCTCGAACACCGCTCTTCCAAGCACGTATTGACTGGACGGATTGCCGTAGTATTCGGAAAGAAACGGAAAAACCGCCTCCTGTGCTTCCGGCGCAACAGGAGTCGTTGTATTGTAGTCAAGATAAATTAATCGCATCGGAAACGTTAAGAATATTTGAGTGAAAGAAAAAATACGATTCACAAATTGTAATATTTCCGGTAAATTTCACAAGCATCAAACGATCCACACGCAAAATCAAATCTTTCTTCCGGAGTCGGTCATCTCTTTCTCACATTGCGTTAATAAGCCAGAAACATGAGCCGAACGTTCCAAAATGAGTAGAACTCAATCAATGAGCAGAACTAAATCCTTGTATCAAAATTCATTACCAACAAGCGTTCTAAAAACAGGATAGATTTTTATTGAACAATAGAAAGCATTGACTGTAATACGATATTTATCTATTGACAATAACTTGTTTCTGCTTATTTGTTTTTGGGGAGTATTACCCGTTCGCGGGATGTTTGAGTTACTCCAACTCGCCAAAATCATCGGTTTCTTTTTTCTCAATCGGCATGGAATATTGTTCATTGAACCATCGCATTGCGTCAATTTGTTTACATCGCAGCGAACAAAACGGCATTGCAATGTGTTCGTCGTGGATGGAAAAAATCTTTTCGCAAACCGGACAGGTCAACGGCTTTTCTGTCTGATAGTTGGACGTCATAAAATCCTTCTTTTTCAGTAAATTTATCGGGCAATAGAGGTATCTTGTAATAGCATAACATGTTTTCGGCGGAAGACAAAACGCTTTCATCCCTCTCGTTTTTTCTGATGTAAAAACTAGAGCATACGCATCGGGAATCAATCGAATCAACGGCAATCGTTCATACGGTTGGATGAGAACGAGAGATTTTTCCGGCACAATGCGTGCCCATTCCGGCGATACATTTAAGCGTCTTACGTATGATAATCCGCGTTGAGCCGAACGTATTCTTCGGTAAGGTCAGTTGTCCAGAAACGAAAGTTTGCGTTTCCTTCATCGAATGAAATCACAATGTCAATATTGCGGTTATTCCGCATCGAATCGGAAACCGCTTGAGCGTCAAATTTTTGTGGCGTGCCGTTGCGAAACAATTCAAAACCGTTGACACGCAAACCAACTTTCGTAATATCAAACGCAACGCCGGAATATCCCGCCGCAGAAACGATGCGTCCCCAATTCGGATCGGCTCCGGCAACCGCAGTTTTGACCAGCACGTCGGTGGCGATTGATTTTGCGATAATTTTTGCGGTCTCGCGGTTTTTGCAACCGGTAACGTCAATTGTTATCAGATGCGTGATTCCCTCGCCGTCATTCGGAATCGCACGTGCCAAATCAAGGCAAACTTCTTGGAACGCTTCGGCAAACGCCGGAAAATCCGCCGCGTCAAGCGGATCGGAGTTTGCGGCGCCGTTGGCGAGAAACAACACCGTGTCGCACGTACTCATGTGTCCCTCGACCGCGATACAATTGAACGTGTCGTCCACTGTGGACTTGAGCAATGTTTGTGCCTGTTCCGGCGGCAACGCGGCGTCGGTCATCACGACAGCAAGCATCGTTGCCATATTCGGTGCGATCATCGCCGCACCTTTACACATTCCGGCGATAGAAATGACGGCTCCGTTTTTGAGCGTCAGTTGCCGCGACGCGATTTTCGGATGCGTGTCAGTCGTCATCATTCCGCGTGCCGCGTATTCAAACGCCGCTGTGTCGTTGCCGAGTCGCTCGCCTGCTTTCACGATTCCCGTGCGGATTTTGTCGAGCGGCAGAAACTCGCCGATAACGCCGGTGGACATGACCAAACCCGTTTCGCGCGACGCGCCGATTGTTTCGGCGGCAACCGCTGCCATTTCTTCCGCATCTTTCACGCCGCGTTCGCCGGTACAAGCGTTGGCGCAACCGGAGTTGGTCACAACGGCACGAAAACCGGTTCCCGGCGTCCGCGCTCGATCCACGCGAACCGACGCGCCGCAAAATAAATTCGACGTATAAACGCCCGCCGCCGTTGACGGAAAGTCGGAGACAATCAACGACAAATCCAATTTTTCTACGTCGAGTTTCACGCCGGAGTAAACGCCCGCAAACCGATAACCTTTGGGAAGAAACATAATTAATCCTTTTTCGGAGAAAGAGAGAAACGAAATCATAGGTAAGAAATCTTTTTTAATTTATCCGAAAACAAGGCGGTTGTAAAGAGCGACCTTGTAAGTACGGGGCTTCCCTTTGAGTGACAGTTTTATAGAGACATGGGGAATAAAAGGGACTTTGAGGATGAAAGCGGCATGGTTTAAGGTAACTATTGCCAAGCCGCGCAATTTCACTTGGCATTGTTCAACGTACAATACCTATAAATTTGACATTTTTCCTATCAAGGGACATTCTAAAGCATAAGGGCGCGTTTGAAGGGCTTTGTTGGCTACTGAGGTTGTTTTGTTAAGAAAATTAGGTAAAAATGAGGTTGGTTAAAGGCATTTCGCAATTCGTCGCAGCGACTTGGCTCTCCCTTTTGTCCCTTTGATTTTCAAGGGGCTTTTAGTGGCAACCTTTTGTTATCCTAACCTCATTTCCACCTATAGTAGCCCGAATTGCACCGCCAATATGCGCCCTTATTCCCTATTCCCTTATTTTTTACCACCAAGGCGACGAAGGCGCACAAAGGTTGTTCGTTAGTAACGATTCAGTCGCCCAGTGCGGATTTATTTGGTTGGAACGCCTAATAAATCCTTTGTGCGACTTTTTCGCCTTGGTGGTAAAAAAATAAGGACATAAGGGCTCTATTTGAGCAGGCAACTGAGGTTGTTTTGTAACTGTTCCGTTGCCATCAAAATTTACCGGAAGATATTATTATTGCCGCCCTTATTTATATACCATTCCCTTAGTAGCCCGAATTGCACCGCCAATATGCGCCCTTATTCCTTATTCCCTTATTTTTTACCACCAAGGCGACGAAGGCGCACAAAGGTTGTTCGTTAGTAACTATTCAGTCGCCCAGTGCGGATTTATTTGGTTGGAACGCCTAATAAACCCTTTGTGCGACTTTTTCGCCTTTGCGGTAAAAAAATAAGGACATGCGGTAAAAAAACAAGGACATAAGGGCGCGTTTGAAGGGCTTTGTTGGCTACTAAGGGAAATTTGATAAATAAGGGCTGCAATAGTAAAAACGGTTCGTAAAATACACCGTGCCGTCAGAAACAATCTCGGCTTTTTGATAACTAATCAGCTTGCGGTAACCGCCATGCTTGGGAATAAATCCTTGCGGGGGTGTCTTTGGTCATGGGCTTTTCTTGAGGGTAAAAGGGGGAAAGGGACTTTTGGGACAAAAGGGACACGAGAGACTAAAGAGACTTGAGGGACTGATTTCATTGAAGGGCAGGTTTCTTTGGGAAGACTTCTTTTGTCCCTAAAGCCCCTCGTGTCCCAATAGTCCCTAATCTCCCTTTGACACCCCTCGCAGTCATGGCAGGACTCCCCCCGCACGCCCGTGCAGCCGACACCTGCAGCCCCTTGCAGCCGACACCTGCACGCCCGTGCAGCCGACACCTGCAGCCCCGTGCAGGCGATACCTGCAGCCCCGTGCAGGCGACGCCCGCAGCCCCGTGCAGGCGACACCCGCAGCCACGGCAGGACTTCTCCCGCGTGCCGGGATTGCTGTGTTGTTGAACATTCCGCTTGCCGCGTCAATGCGGATGTTTACGAAATTCGACGATAGGATGCGTGCGGTCAACGCATCAGGCGGCGAGTGTCAGAAAAAGAATGCTCTTTTTCTGAGAAAACTACTCGAAGAATCTCAAAAACTCCTGATTAGTTTGCTTTTGAGGGACAATGTTTGAAAACGCAACAGACAGAAACGGCGTTTTCTTTACATATAATGATGCATTTTACCGTGAAATTTCTCCGACAGTCAAGCCATACCACTCTTTTCCCAAGCACGGGGAGAGAAATCGAAACAGCGTTCCCGCTTTCTTGCTCCTCATTTTTCCGAACTCGTACCTCTTGTATTTTGTAGTGTGTTTGAATATACTTTTCCTGCGTATGTTGCGTTCCTTTCGAGAATGAGGGGATTGTTGCCCGTTTTTGCTCCTTTTCGCTGGAAACTTGGGCTGACGTCAAAAACACATCTTTTCATTGATAAACTTTTTTATCCGCGTTTTGTCGCGCGGGAAATCGATAAAATTTTATGTCCAATTACTCCATTCCGTCCATCAACGATATTTTATCTTCGCCGAAATTAAAGCAATTGGCGAATCGTTTTAATCCTATCGCGGTTTTCAATACGGCAAAAAGTGTTCTTGATGAAGTTGCCACCGAAGCCAAAAATGCCGCGTCGGAACGCCGTTTTCCCGACGTCTCTGAATTGTCCGAGCGAATCGCGTCGCGGTTAAAATACTCGCCGTTTTCTAAAACAATCCCGCCGGAGATCAATGCAACCGGCGTCCTTTTTCTTGACCCCGCACCGTGTCAACTTCCTGTTCAGGCGATTGACCGTTTAATCAAATCGTTCGGCGGCGAATATGATAAAATGTCGCCAAATAAACCAAGCGGCGATTCAGAAAATTCCAACCCCCCCAAACGCAAAACGGCGGAAGAAATGATTTGCGAATTGACCGGTGCGGAAGATACGGCGATTGTCGGTAATCACGCCGCCGCGCTGATTTTAACGGCTTCCGCTTATTTTTCCGACGGCGGCGATGTATGCTCGTCGCATACCGACCTTTATGAAACCCTGACCGGTTATCGTGTGCAGGAAATTTTTGAACGTGCAGGAGTCTTGTTGGTGAATCCTGTCGGAACAGCGGCTCATGTTACGCCGGACGATTATCTTCAAATGATAAGAGAGGAAAGCATGTTTTTATATGCTTCCAACGGCGCCGACGCATTTTTTTACGAGCCGCGAAATCGACCGGAAATTTCACAACTGGCGGACATTGCGGAAAAGCATAAGTTGCCGCTTGTGTTCGACGCGGAATGGGGAGCGTTTCATTCAGTCAAAGAATATGGTCTCGATAACATTCCGACTTACCGCGATTTGATTCAGCAAGGCGTGTCGTTGTTGATTTTTTCATGCGGGGGACTGAATGCGTGCGACTTTGCGACCGTCGCAACCGAAAACGCCGAAAATCCGATAGCGAATCAATTTCGGCGGCATTCCTTGGCGGTGATCGCGGGCGGGAAAAAATGGGTGAATCGAATCCGCAAATCGCCTCTGTTCTCGGCGTTTATTCCGGCGGCGCACGAGGTCGCGGCGTTGGAAGCGATCTTGCAACTTTTCGAGTCGCGTAACACGGCAGAAAACACAATTCCGCTTTGGCAGCTTTTGAGTACCGAACAAGACAATCTCCGGCTTCGCGCCGACCGCATGTCAGCGCAACTCGCGGCGGTTTCCGGCGTAGCGGACGCGGTTGCGGTTTCATGTCATGCATGTTTAACGCCGTTGCGACCCGGTTACGTCATTCCGTCGTGGCAGGTGTTGATTACGCTGGAATCCCAAACAGCGCCCGAAATTCTTTTGGCATTAGCAAACTATTCGCCGGGAATCGCTACCTCGCTTGTCCCGGAACATCTCAACCAAATCGCGATCAACCTGCGCACCGTTTTTGCGAAATACGACATGCTCGTCATTGAAGCGTTGACGGCATGTTTAACAAGAGCCGCGTGAAATAAGCGCGGAACAAAGTAAGCGAAGAGAGCGTTAGGAACAAAAGGAAATCTTGGGACTTGAGAGACGGAGGAAACCGCCCAACCGTTTCCAAAATCAAAAAAGGCGGTCATGTTTCCACAACCGTCTTTTTATGTTTATTTGATTGATGTTATGAAACAATCAATTATTTACAGCAGGATTTTTTATTATCTTGACATCCGCACTTGCAACCGCAACAACAGTCGCATTCGGCTTTCTTTGCGGCTTTGGCTTTCTTTTCCGCGATTGCGGCTTGAGCGGCGGCCAGACGGGCGACCGGCAAACGCAACGGCGAGCAGCTCACGTAATTCAATCCGATCTCGTGGCAGAATTTCACCGAGTTCGGATCGCCGCCGTGTTCGCCGCAGATGCCAAGTTTGATGTCGGGGCGTGTCTCTTTGCCGAGTTTGACGCCGATTTTCATCAATTTGCCAACGCCGCCTTGATCAAGCGTCTGGAACGGATCAGCCGGGAAAATATCTTTTTCCTGATACTGATTGATGAATCCGCCGTAGTCGTCGCGGCTGATACCGAGACCGGTTTGTGTCAAGTCGTTCGTTCCAAATGAGAAGAACTCCGCGCCTTGCGCGATTTCATCGGCAGTAACAGCGGCTCGTGGAATTTCAATCATTGTTCCGACAAGATAATCGACCGTAACGCCTTTTTCTTTGAAGACTTTCGCGGCGGTTTCGCGGATAATCGCTTCCTGATTGCGAAACTCGGTGATATTGCCGACAAGCGGAATCATAATTTCAGGATGAACGTCGATTCCTTCTTTCATCACATTGACGGCAGCTTCGCAAATCGCGCGTGCTTGCATCCGCGTAATTTCAGGATAGACGATTCCCAAACGGCAACCGCGATGTCCGAGCATCGGATTCGCTTCCGCCAACTCATGAACACGATTTGCAATTTGTTGAGCGGAAACGCCCATTTTCTTGGCGAGTTCTTCCTGTTCTTTCGCTTCGTGCGGCACAAATTCGTGAAGAGGCGGATCAAGCAGACGGACAGTTACGGGACGACCAGCCATCGTGCGGAAGATACCTTCAAAGTCGGAACGCTGATGCGCGAGAAGCGGCTCAAGAGCTTTTTCGCGTTCCGCCGTCGTTTCCGAAAGGATCATCTTGCGGAAATCGTCGATACGGTCAAAGAACATATGTTCGGTTCGAGTCAGACCGATTCCTTCCGCGCCAAAAGCAATCGCGTTAGCGGCTTCTGTCGGGTTATCGGCGTTTGTTCGGACGCCGAGTTTGCGGAAACGATCCGACCAACTCATAATCTGTTGAAACCGTTGATACAGCGGAGCGTCTTGCGGTTTAAGCGATCTTTCAAAAAGAACCTGCAACACTTCGCTCGGACTAGTCGGAACTTGACCTTCATAAATGTTGCCGGTGAAACCGTCCACAGAAATCCAGTCCCCTTCTTTCAGCGTTTTGCCCGCAACGGCAACGGTTTTCGCTTTGTAATCAATGACAAGCGAATCGCATCCGCAAACGCACGCTTTTCCCATCTGTCGGGAAACCAACGCAGCATGAGACGCGGCGCCGCCGAATGACGTGAGAATCCCTTTTGCCACTTTCATTCCGCGAAGGTCTTCCGGCGTTGTTTCGCGGCGGACAAGAATGATTTGAGCGTTATTGTCTTTTTGCCAAATTGCTTCCGCTTCATCCGGCTGAAAACAAATTTGTCCGGTCGCTGCGCCGGGACCGGCGTTGATCCCTTTGGCAATCGGCGCTTTACCTTTCAGACCAGCTCCGCTGAAGACCGGTTGCAAAAGTTGCGTGATGTCGTTTGCCGGAATACGGGCGATGGCGGTTTCAGGAGAAATCAGACCTTCGTTGACCATATCGACTGCGGCACGAACGGCGGCAAAACCGGTTCGCTTGGCATTACGAGTTTGCAGCATCCAAAGTTTCTGACGTTCAATCGTGAACTCAATGTCCTGAACGTCCTTGTAATGATTTTCGAGAAGTAGAGCGACTCTGGTAAACTCTTCCCAAGATTTCGGCATGTCCTGTGAAAGCGACGTCTCAATCTTTTTCGGAACACGGATACCGGCGACAACGTCTTCGCCCTGCGCATTGATAAGATAGTCGCCAGTGATTCCCGGCTCGCCGTTTGCTCCATTGCGGGTAAGAGCGACGCCGGTCGCGCAATCGTTTCCCATGTTGCCGAAAACCATTGCCTGAACGTTGACGGCGGTTCCCCAATCATGCGGAATGCCGTTCATGCGGCGGTAAACAATTGCCCGATCATTCATCCAACTTCCGAACACCGCGCCAATTGCTCCCCACATCTGTTCGCGCGGGTCTTCGGGAAAATCTTTACCAGTGCGTTCTTTGACAGCGGTTTTAAATTCTTTGACAAGTTCTTTGAGGTGCTCCGACTTAAGATCGGGATCATTTTTCACGCCGACTTTCTCTTTTTTCTTTTCGAGAATTTCTTCAAACGGATCAATATCGGTTTTAGTTTTCGGTTTCATTTCGAGAACAACATCGCCGTACATTTGAACGAAGCGGCGGTAGCAATCCCATGCAAAACGCTCGTCACCGCTTTTTTCCGCGAGAACTTTAACGGTTTCGTCGTTCAAACCGATATTAAGAACGGTATCCATCATACCGGGCATGGATTCCCGTGCGCCGGAGCGGCAGGAAACGAGAAGCGGCAGGTCTTTTTTGTTGCCGAACGTTTTACCCATCGCTTGTTCGATTTGAGCAAGAGCGGCTTCGACCTGTGCGGTGAGTTCCGGCGGATAAGAATTGCCGTTGGCATAATAATAAGTACAAACTTCCGTACTGATGGTAAAACCGGCAGGAACGGGAAGTCCAATTTTCGCCATTTCTGCTAAATTTGCTCCTTTACCACCTAAGAGATTTTTCATTGTTGCGTCGCCGTCGGTACCATTGGGACCGAAACTATAGACATACTTTGCCATAACTTTTTGCCTTTTTAGATTTTATAGGTTGAACTGTTTTTTTCGTGTACCGCATGTCTTTGATTTATGCTACACGAAAAGGAACCAAAACCGCCCGCAGGAGAATTTCCGTCCCATACCAAGAGCCATCAACCGATTGATAAAACAAACCGATTAAACGTTATAATATACTCATAATCAACAGAGCGTCAAGAGCGTGCGGAAATTTTCGAGGATCCAAATCGCAGAGAAAAGCCGCTCAAGCTGTCCCGCCGCTACCAACCGGAGAAAAATAAAACATTGGCTGATCGGTTGAAAAAAAACTGAATCACAACAGTAGCGGGCTGTGCATTGCTGTTTTGTTTCGGGTGTAAAAAGCCGCATATTTTCTCATGTAGTAAATTTTTCCATTGACAAACCGAAAATATCATATTACAATTGAAGTTGATGTTGGTAAATTCCGATGATTTTTTGTATTGTTTTGTTACCATAGTCAAATTAACACGAATTGCTCATGCGATTATCACAAATGACAACAAGAAAACGAATGCTTTGCCAATTGCTATTGGTTATGCTTTCACCGTTTCTTCTTGCGCCGCAGTTGTCGTTTTGTTTTTGCCCGGATGGTTATGGAATTTGTGTGGATTGCCGGTTTTTCAAGGAAAATGTTAATGACCTTACCCTGCAAAGTTATTCGTTGATTTCTGATGAAATCGCTTGCGAGTGTCGTCATAAAAATACTGAAATCGAAAACGTATCTGTATCAATTCAAAAAGCTCTCACCCCGACTCAAAACATCGCTGACGAAAATTCTGGGGCATCGTGCGTTTGCGTAAAAATCGATTCCCTTGCGTCGGTAAATAACGTGTTGAATGGAAAAGAAAACAATCAAATGCATAAAATATGGTTGTTTGCACACGTTGTTTCGTCGATTGTTCTTTCTTTTCCAACGCCGGAACTGTCGAATCTTACAATATTTTCTATCAATAAGCCGACGTATCTTTTGCCGGTACGTTTGCATCTGTTTCAATCTGTTCTCTTGATTTGACGGAAACGTTGTTTTGTTTCTGTTTGGTTCGTTTTTTTAATTACGGTAGCTGGTGTTTTTCCGAAATATGAGAGATGATTTTCGGTGAAAAATTAGCGACTACCGTGAGTATTCAAAGACACGGCGGTTGTTGTATGCCGTTGTTTCACTTTCACTAATCAAACTGTAAACAGAATGATGGCGTTGAAAAATACGAAGCGATGATTTTTTATTAACAGGTTGCACAGTTTATACTGTTCCTTGCCGTAAAGATGAACATTGAGGAACATCGGTACAAAACGTAAGTGGGGCGTTCCCATTGTTTACGTTCCGGGGTTGTTATTTCTAAAATTTCAGCTTATTGGGTTAGTTCGGTGTCGTGCAGATATTTTAAAAATCCCTCTGCTTAAATCTGTTCCATCTGCAGGTATAAAAATGTAAAACTTTGTAAATTTTTGCGGCTTGTCAATTTATTTACTGTTTGAATTACTATTAAGGAATTTACAAATGAAGAAAAATTTGCTTACTCTTTCCCTGTTTGTGTTGCTGGCTATGGCTACTGGCTGCAGCAAGACGAATACTTCCGCACCGGAAACGTCTGGTACGGTAAATCCTAACGTTCACGATGTTGCGGGATGGTGTATTGAACACGAAGTCTCGGAAGCCGTTTGTGCGCTTTGCAATCCAAAAGTTGCCGAAGAATGCAAAAAGAACGGCGATTGGTGCGAAGAACATAACCGCCCCGAGTCGCAATGTTTTCTCTGCGACCCGTCGCGTAAAGAAAAATTTGTTGCGCAATATGAAGCGCAACACGGTAAAAAACCGCCCGTTGCGGAAAAACATTAAATAAGATGAAACCACTTTCCACGGTAAGAAATTGCCATTTATCTGTTGCGGAACTTCTAATTATTCATGAAGTTTATTGACGAAATAAAAGTGCGATTTCTCGCCGTGAAAAGTAGGGCAAAATTCGGAAACGTAACGAAATAAAATGACCGAAAGAAAAATATGATTTTCCAATGGTATAAATTTTTCGGTTATTCTCCATTCACTATGCTTACTGCATGTTCAGCTTTTATTATTGTTCTTAATCAGGAATTTTTATCATGGACTTTCTCAACAAAATTATTGATTTTTCATTACATCATCGTTTTCTCGTAATTTTAGGCGTTCTTGCGGTGGCGGCGTCTGGTTTTTTTGCACTGCAACGGCTCGATATTGACGCTTTTCCTGACACAACGCCGATTCAAGTTCAAATCAATACAGTTGCGTCGGCGTTTGGTCCCGAAGAAATTGAACGTCAGATCACATTTCCCATCGAACAAGCGATCAGCGGTTTGCAAGGTTTGACGGAATTACGAAGCGTTTCAAAATTCGGATTTTCTCAAGTGGTCGCCGTTTTTGACGACAGCGTAAGTATTTATTTTGCGAGACAACTTCTTAATGAACGGCTCGGAAACATCGAACTTCCCGACGGTATTGAACGTCCGCAAATGGGACCGGTCGCCACCGGACTCGGCGAGGTGTTCAATTATCTCGTGATTGGTCAGGTAAACGACGAGACGGAACAGCGCACCGTCCACGACTGGCAAATTAAACCGGTCATGCGCACCGTGCCGGGAACTGCGGAAATCAATACTTGGGGCGGTTTCGTCAAACAATATCAAATTCATATTGATCCCGATAAATTATCAAAATATCATTTGACTTACGATCAAGTCATCGATGCAGTGGAAAATAATAATAAAAACAGCGGCGGCGGAAATATCAACCGACCTGGCGGAACGCTTTTCGTGCAAGGCGTCGGACAGACAAAAAATGTCGAGCAAATCCAACAAATTGTTATTACCGCAGAAAACGGCGTTCCTGTTCGCGTTTCCGACGTGGGCGAAGTCATCATCGGTCATGAAATCCGCCGCGGCGCAGTCACTGCCAACGGTCAGGGCGAAGTCGTGATGGGGATCGGTTTTATGTTGATGGGAGAAAATAGTCATAAAGTGACGGCGGCGATGAAACAAAAACTTCAATCGGTTGAATCGGGACTTCCCGCCAACATCCAGATTAAAACAGTTTATGACCGTACGGAACTTGTCGATTTTGTTATCGATACGGTGCGAAAAAACCTTTTCGACGGCGGTTTGTTGGTCATTGCGGTTTTATTCGCATTTTTAGGGAATATTCGCGCGGCGTTGATTGTTGCGCTGGTGATTCCGCTTTCGATGCTCTTTGCGTTTACCGGCATGTATAAATTCGGAATCGCCGCCAGTTTGTTGAGCTTGGGCGCAATTGATTTCGGAATGGTGGTGGACAGCTCTGTTGTGATGATTGAGAATTGCACGAGAAAATTATCGGAACATTCGGGCGGACAATCTCGGTTGGAAATTATCCGCGATGCCGCGGTGGAAGTCCGCAAACCAACAATGTTCGGCGAACTGATTATTATGATTGTCTATTTGCCGATTCTAACGTTGGAAGGCGTTGAAGGAAAAATGTTTCGTCCGATGGTGTTGACCGTCATTTTCGCGCTGCTTGGCTCGATGATTTTATCGCTGACGCTGATGCCGGTGTTGGCAAGTCTCTTTTTACCGCGAAAAATCTCGGAACGCGAGCCGCTACTCATGCGAATCATTCAATTGCTTCATTATCCGGTTTTAAAATTCGCACTGCATCACAAATTGGCGATTCTCGGTTTTGCCGCATGCGTGTTGATTGTCGCGTTTGGAATGATCGCTCCGCATCTCGGTTCGGAATTTTTGCCGAAACTTTCCGAAGGTTCCATTGTCGTCGGCGTTGTCCGTCCAGCCGGAACGGATATTAACGAGTCGATTCGTTATAACACGGAAATGGAACGGACGTTGCTCCAATATTTTCCCGACGAGATTCAGGATGTTTGGAGCCGAATCGGTTCGGCGGAAGTCAGCACAGATCCGATGGGATTAGAGTTGACCGATATTTATTTGTCGCTGAAACCGCGCGAGCAATGGACAAAAGCAAAAACGCAGGCGGAATTGACGGAGGCAATTGATAAAACATTGCGCGATTTGCCAGGACAACGGCTTGGATATTCGCAACCGATTGATATGAGAATTAACGAATTAGCGTCGGGAATTCGTGCCGACGTTGCGGTGAAACTGTTCGGCGACGATTTTGATATTCTCGTTTCCAAAGCGGGAGAAATTGAGAGCATCTTAAACACAATCGCCGGTGCAGCCGACGTTTCCGTCGAACAAATCACGGGACAACCGATGCTGCAAATTCAGATACGTCAGGAGCAATTAGCGCGGTACGGTGTTCCGGCGAATGAAGTGTTGGAACTTGTCGAATCCATTGGCGGCAAACCTGTCGGTGAAATTATTGAAGGCGAGCCGCGTTTTCCGTTGGTTATCCGTCTGCCGGAGAAATATCGTGACGATCCGAAAATGCTCGCGGAAATGCCGATGTTGTTGCCTACCGGCGAACAAATTCCGCTAGGACGCATGACAAAAATCGAAGTGATTGAAGGACCGTCCACGATTTCCCGCGAATGGGGGTTGCGGCGGATTACGATTTCCGCGAATGTACGCGGACGCGATCTCGGCAGCTTTGTCAAAGAAGCGCAAACGAAAATCGCGGAACAAGTGATGATGCCGTCCGCGCGGTATCGCGTGGAATATGGCGGACAATTTGAAAATATGGAAAGCGCGCAAAAACGTTTGATGCTTGTTGTGCCGTTGACGCTACTGCTGATTTTCGGATTGCTGTATCTGACTTATCATAACTTGATTGACGCGATGCGAGTTTTCACTGGACTGCCGTTTGCGTGGGTTGGCGGAATTGTCGCGCTATGGCTGCGCGACATGCCGTTTTCGATTTCGGCGGCGGTCGGGTTTATTGCGATGTCCGGCGTGGCGGTGTTGGACGACATGATCCTCGTCTCCTACATCCGGCAGCTCCGCGAAAAAGGAATGGCATTAGAAGAGTCGGTTACGCAAGCGGCAATGACGCGGCTGCGTCCGGTGTTAATGACAACGCTGGTGGCAAGTCTTGGTTTTCTGCCGATGGCATTAAGCGTTGGCGTCGGTTCCGAAGTCCAACGTCCTTTAGCAACCGTCGTCATCGGCGGCGTGATCGGAGCAATGATTATGTCGCTCCTTGTTTTACGGGTTTTGTACATGGTTTTCAATTCGCCGGTCGCTGCAAAACATGAGAAGGAAAGAGAAGAAACGTTACTCAACATGTCCCCCAAGATCGATAAGAGGGAGAATTGAAACTCTTGGAACTACTGCTTGCGCATATATTTTTTGCGTACCTTCCCTATAGCCGTAATCCTGCTTGCGCAGGCATTTCTTTATTTTTTTGATGTTGCTGTTGTATGGCGGAGTTTTCGGCGCGTTTTTAAGCGTGGATATTTGTTATCTCGTCGTTTTTTTGTCGTGGCTCGTTTGGTACAGCAACGGCTCGCAACGTCGGCACAACACATGCCGGAAATTGCTTTCACGTCGCCGGCACACGACATGACGCTCGAATGGTTAGAAGCCGCGCACCATCGTCCCCGCAAGGATGGTTCATCGAGAATTGACGGCGTAACCGCTTGAGGACATGTCTTGACGATTTTTGGATACGTCCCAAAGGTTTTAGGATATGTTATGATGATTTTAGGACACGCCCCAGCAGTTTCAAGTGAAGGATTTTTTTTTGTCTGGCGTGAGTTTTGCGAAGATAACATTGTTAAAAAAAGGTCGTGATTGGCTGATTTTTTGAAAATTTGGGGTTTCCCATTTTGTTTTTTTGGGGTATTTTCTCCAACAGTATTCCCGCAAGTTTTGGCAATATATAGCGATTGCGTAGTATAGTCGGAAAAATTATTGTTTAGTTATTTGGGTATTGCCTTTTTTTTGTTCATTTTTTATTATTTCCGGTATGGTTTTCAAATAGAATTAGGCGATTTACGCCGCGCGGAGCGTTATTTTATAATGCTGAAACAAGCGAGGCAACACTCTCCTCCTACCGTTGCCGGTCTGTCTATTCCCGT
>JAIRYX010000263.1 GCA_031267635.1 Planctomycetaceae bacterium | reverse complement strand
GAGAAAGGGAATTCGTTTTTCAAAGACGGAATTGATGCACAAAATCGTTGTCGGACTGGTCATAAATTATTGGTTCTTCGGATCTTATCCGTGTATTCAATAATTTTAGAACATGACCGTTTTGTTTGCCATCTTGTGGGAATTTCAGGTTTTTGTTAAAGAGATTTTTATTGTACTTTTATATGAAAATATCCATTGATTTGTTGTTAATCTTGGGGTTATTGCTTGTTGCGCAAAACGCGTATTCGGAAACCGGATATTCGCTTGCCGAAATAAAAAAAATCGAAAATTTATGTTTGCAAAATCGGCTTGCAATCAAAAAATATCATGTGAAAATTATTAAAAATACATATGATTTAGACTGTTCTCCACCAGACAGGATTACTGAATTTGAATTTTTTGGGGACGGTGATAATATTCGGCAGGATATTGCGAGAAACTGGCAAATTCAAAAACCTTCGAGTTCGATGATTAAAGATATTATTGCCATCAATTCCAAAGAAAAGAAACGTTATAATTTTACTGTGGGGATCGAAAATGGTTTGCCCGGCGCTTTGCAAATTTATCCTTTTGACAAAAAGACAGATGAACGCCTGATTCATTCATTATTTGTCGATTTTCGAATCATCGGCTTCTTGCCGACAGGTTTTGTTATTTTAGACGATATCAATGGAATAGTGTCTTCTAATGATCGAATTGATATTAAGATGGTTGATGAGACGCTTGGAGATGTCGAGTGTAAAAAAATTTCATGCAAAAATCCGAAAAGTGGTTCAATTGCCGTCTATTGGATCGCTCCTTCTTTGGGCTATAGTATCATTCGTTTTGAATGTGAAGACAAAGAAGGTCTTGATTTAACAGAACTTCAAGTTGCCAAAGACGCCAAGTCAAGTATCTGGTTTCCTGTTTCGAGTCACTTTACAAGATTGCATCAAGGAAAATTAGAATTGTCGGAAAAATTAAAAATTGAAATCATATCACTAAATCAGAGTTTGGATATTTCTTATTTTACACCGGCAAAAATGGAGGTTCCAGCAGGAACTTTTGTCATGATGCCTCCTGAATCAACGATGCAAAATTACTATTGGGATGGCGAAAAAATTGTTGGCGAAAGTGGTTCGGTGTTTGATATGAGAAAATCCAATAAGGAAAACCGTTTTACCCGACTTCGGGTTCTCATGGTCGCGGCATGGCTCGCCTTGATCAGTATTGCCTGCTTCCGAAAATACATAAATTACAAAAAAAAATTCAAGCAATAAGAGATAATATCATTGAAGTATTATTTTTGACAAAATGATATTCCCAAATACAAAAAAACATGCGGAGTCTTTATTTATTCGTTAGTCTGGCGTTACTTCTCCATATCTCGCTTCTTATTAATAATTGTTTGGTGCATAGCCCATCCAATGGAGAAATTCCAGCTCTTTCAGCGGGTATTTATCATTGGCAAACGGGCAATTTTGATCTGTTTCGCGTCAATCCGCCTCTTGTCAGATGTCTTGCAGCACTTCCTGTCCTTGCTATGCAACCGAAAACAGATTGGAGTAAACACTATGATTTCTTAACGGGGCGCGACGAATTTCCAATTGGCATTGATTTTGTTTATCTTAATGGAGAGCGTTCCTTTCTGTTTTTTAAAGTTGCTAGATTGGCTTGTCTCCCTTTCAGTCTACTCGGTGCTTTTGTTTGTTTTCGATGGGCTAAAGAATTATATGGAGATATCAGTGGGCTTATCGCTCTATCATTATGGTGTCTTTCGCCAATCATTTTGGGACATGCTGCGACTATTGGATCTGATGTACCTTCTGCGGCTTGTGGAATTTTTGCATGTTACCAATTCTGGCATTGGATGCAAAAAACAACTTGGTTTCAAGCTGTTTTTACAGGATTGGCTCTAGGGCTTGCAGAGTTGACAAAAACCACTTGGATTATACTTTTGAGTCTTTTGCCAATTCTCTATCTGTTATGGTTTGTGCATGTTAAGAATAAAAGAGCGTGGAGACAACTGTTTGTT
Source organism: Planctomycetaceae bacterium (assembly GCA_031267635.1). Lineage (GTDB taxonomy): Bacteria > Planctomycetota > Planctomycetia > Pirellulales > Thermoguttaceae > WRMR01. Next base: position 3,507 of record JAIRYX010000263.1, on the reverse strand, counting down.
ATTCTTTTACTTGGAATATTTTGTATTAACTTGGGATATGGATTTGAGCGTTTTGGAACATCTCTTGGCGATTTTCGTTTTATCAGTCGTATATTAGGAGGAAAATATTCTGAAGACGGTCAAATAAAAGTCGGCGGTAATCGATTTAAAAATACATTAATTGAGCAAATTCCAGTTCTTCTCCCTGCCAACTATGTGCTTGGAATTGACATTCAAAAATCTGACTTTGAATTCAAAAATGATAATTACCTCAATGGAACTTGGCAATCTGGCGGGTGGTGGTATTATTATCTTTTTGCTTTGTTGGTTAGAGAGCCAATTGGGACTTTATTTTTATTTTTTCTGTCGATTTTTACAACGGCATACAAAGAGCAATTTAAAAATTGGAAAGATGAGATAGTACTCTTACTACCTGCAATTTGTGTATTTACTCTGGTAAGTGCGCAAATAGGTATGAATCATCATTATCGTTATATTATCCCAATATTTCCGTTTCTATTCATTTGGATAGGAAAAGTTGCGCAGTATCACTTGAAGACGACACTCCTATCTCTTCTGCTTATCATTATAAGTAGTTTTGTGGTTTATCCACACTGCCTTTCATATTTTAATGAATTAATTGGTGGTCCTAAAAATGGTCCAAAGTATTTACTGGGCAGTAATGTTGATTGGGGACAGGATATTTTGCTTTTGAAGAAATGGCATGACAAACATCCCAAAACAACTCCTTTTTTTCTCAAAAGTACTTCATACTTTGATCCTGCAGTTGCTAAAATTGAATACCAAATAATTAATTCAACTTATCCGCAACCCGGTTGGTACGCCTTGAGCGTCAATTCCATTTACAGCCGCGAAAAACAGTATCGCTATTTTCTCAATTTTGAACCTGTTGCAATGACGGGCTATTCGATGTATATTTATCATATCACGCTGGAAGGCGCGAACCGTGTCCGCCGTGAAATGGGATTGCCGGAGATTGAGGCAACGACGTCTGAGCAAAATAAAACAAACGAAACATTGCCTACTAGTAAATCCGCGAATTGCTATTGAACACTTAAAGCGTGAAATTACGGCGTTTTCTACGTTAAAAAATCAATAGCAATGAGCGGACTTGGTACTAGCAATTTCCTGAACATTGAAATTGGGAAAGAAAATATTAGAGAACACACAGCAATACAAAGAGGGAAACTATTATGAAATGGAACGTTACATTTTGGGGTACGTTATTTTTGGCAGGCGGATTGTTTATTATCGGATGCTCGGAAAAATCAAGTGTAAAAGAATCGGAATCAACAAATCCGCAGATTGATATATCTCAAATTCCTGACAAAGAAAAATCTATTCAACCGGAAAAACAGCAAGAACAACTTCAGGCGGAACAGCCCTTTGTTCAACCGGAACAACCTGCCGAGCCGCAACTTCCCGCGCCGGAAGCTGACCCTGACGACGTGAAAGCCGCCGTCGAGTTCATTGAAAAAGCAGGCGGTTCGGCGGAAAAAAATGCCGCAGGTGCGGTTGTTAAAGTTAGTGAGCAAAAATCACACGAAGCTATTGATGAAATTGCGAAATTGATTGACCTCGAATCGCTTGTGTTAGACGGTCCTTACATCAATGACGAAGTTACGCAAAAATTGGCAAATCTTCACAAACTCAAAACATTGTCGTTCAGTAATGCGTCTATTACCGGCGCTTCTCTTACTATCATTCTCGACAATATGAAAGATTTGACAAATTTAACGCTCAATCGCTGCAATTTGACCGACAATTCACTCGACGTCATTTGTAAGATGAAACAACTCAAAATTCTTGACATTCGTTCTAACGACGTGTCTGGTCTTGGGATGTTAGCTCTTGCGGATTTGGAACAATTAGAACAACTCGATTTGCGTTATTGCATTAAAATTGACGGAACAGCGCTCGATTATCTCTCCGACGTGAAAACGCTGAAAGTGTTGAAATTACGTAGCGGAAACGCGATTACGGACAGTTCGTTGAAGCATCTGGAAAAATTTGAAAAATTACAATCGTTGCATTTGCAAGATTCCGACTCGTTGGGCGACGATTGTATTGATTCTCTCGTGAAAGTTCCGACATTGACCGATTTGACGTTGTTTCGTATCACGGCAATTACCAACGACGGAATTAAAAAATTTCAAGGTTCAAAAATTGAAAAACTTTTACTTCGCGGTATGGATTCCGTCACCGATGATGGAATTGCGTCGCTCAAGGATATTCCGAAATTGACGCGGCTTGTGTTGCAGGAAATGAAAATCTCCGATACGGGACTTTCCGAAGCGTTGAACGGGAAAAATTCATTGACCAGTCTTGCAATTTTTGACGTTCCGTTGACGAATAAATTCAATGAAACGCTTGCGACTTTGAAAAATGTAAAGAGTGTTGATCTTCGCTTGACGAAACAGGACGACGCTTTCTTCGATGTGATTGTCACGCTGCAGAAGCTGGAAACGCTGATTATCGGCGACAACATGGCGTTCACCGACGCGGGTTTCGCAAAACTTGTCGGCTGTCCGAGACTCAAGTCGATTGAAATTACGAATAACACCGGTATCACCAACGACGCGATTGAAGCATTAAAACAAGCGAAACCGGGAATTACAATCAAACGGCGTAATACTGGAGAACATTGATGCGGGCAAGATATGTTATATGCTTCTTCCACTTGAAATTTCGACTTTTCAAACAGTGCTGAACGTCCATCACGTCCCCAACGGTTTCTTTTGTTCCTAACGTCTCTTGGAAAAAATACGGCGTATTGCACATGTTGGGGAACGCCGGATTTATACAATACTGTAGCTATTCAGTTGCTCAAGCCAAATAGATCCGCAAGGCAACTGAATCGTTACTATCAATAATTTAGCGGAAAATATTATGATTGCCGCCTTCATTTATAAAATTCCCTTAGTAGCCAAAATTGTACTATACTAAAACTACTTTAAATTTATGTTTTCTCACAAAGGCACGGAGGCACAAAGAATTTATTTTTTGAACCCCTCTGTGTTCTTTGTGCCTTTGTGAGAGACAAATTTTAAAGTGTGATGAGTATCATATGCGCGCCCTTATTCCCTTGTTGTTCATGCAATTGTTTGTGTAACAATCTCTGATCTAAAACATAAGGTCGTAAGGGTGCGTTTGGGGGGCTTTGTTGGCTGCTAATGAACACTTGATAAATTAAGGGCTGCAATGACAAAGCCGTTCGGGTAACGATGCAGTTCCCCAGTGCAGATTTATTTGGCTTGGGCAACGGAATAATTTCAATAATTTTAATAAATTTGCTTTTTTCTCTCTCTTTGCTGGACACAAGAATATTTCGTTTATATAATAACATAAGTTTTTCTTTATTTGTATGCAATTTTTTCGTAACTAACTTTTCCACAATGAAAATTCCCGCGAATCAAAAGGTCGATAAAACAACGATTGTTCTTACCGTTTTAATTTTTCTCTTGTTTTGCCATAGTCTGGTTGGTGAATATCGTCAATATCATCGTC
>JAIRYX010000400.1 GCA_031267635.1 Planctomycetaceae bacterium | reverse complement strand
GTTCATAAATTAAATCATTTTGCCCTCAAAGCAAAAATTTATTTAGCGGCATCCAAAGCCGCCTGGAACGAACTTCACAAAATAAAATACGCACCACCTGGTGCGTAACATGAGTTATTGATTGAAACAACAAACAAAACAATAGTTTTAAGTGCAAAACCAAATACATTAGATTTTGGAACAGTTAAACCAGGAATCTATGTAGGAGAAATTTTGCTTTTTAATAGTTCAGATGTACCGATGGAAGTGCTTTCAGTAACTAAGAGTTGTACATGCACTGAGATTGTTTTTCCAAGGGGTAAAATTCAACCTAAAAAATCTTCTATTCTTGCTTGTCGATTCAATACTTCAGATATAGAAGGACTTCATCAAGGACAAGTTCTTGTAGAGTATATTCCTAAAAAAAATAATATACAAAAAACTCAATATCTTTTGGTTACAATTCAAGCAACAGTTTCAAAAGAGTGAGTGATTATATGAAATGATACTCGTATTTTCGATTTCCGGTTATACTCGTCGCATTTTAAAAAGCGGTTAATTATTTTGTGGTATATGGAAATTTTCGGTGAGTAGAGCGCGCAGTGGCATCTTGAACTTTCTTATGTTTTTTGTAACTATTCGGTCGTTTAGGGCGGATTTCTTTGTTTTGGCGAATACATTTTTTATGACGCGTGCAACATTTTTTGTTTCTTTGCATGCGGAACCCAGTACCGAACCGATTCTAGCGAATCGCGATGGCACTCCAACTCCGCAACAGCGAGTATCGCGTCATATTTTTCATAAAATTGTTTGGTAACTATTCAGTAGGGGGCAGATTTTTGATTGGAATGTGCCAAAATTTCGCCTGCCCTCGCTCAAAACCATGGTTCTCCTGAATAGTTACCCGCTTGATTAACTCCGCGTCTGAAATATCACCCAAATCTGCTCAATTCATCGCAATAAAATAACAAATCCATAATCCCACAAGGCAAAAAAATCAAGGCGACTGAATAGTCAAAATTACCGTATTGCTGTGTGACATTACACGGTTACTAATCGACGTCAACTGGGAACCGGCATGGAGTCCAATGTTTTTTCCTTGGAGAACTTTCCAAACAATGTAAACGGTGCGGCATGCGTGATGGTTACCGGAAGAATTTGTCCGGCAAGCTGATTGATTTGTTCCGATAATGCGTCGAAAACGACAATTCGGTCGCACGGCGTGTGTCCAGTTAATTGTACTAACGGTTGAGACGACGGAGAATCAATTTGCAAAAGATTGGAGGATGTACATGATTTCGCGGCGATTTTGCTGATTCCTTCGACAAGAACGTTTACTGTTTTTCCGACAAATTCCTGATTCAATTCCATACTGATCGCGTTTTGCACGCCGAGCAACTCGTTATTGCGTTCCCGTTTGACGGAATCCGGCACGTCGTCCTGAAAGAGTTCCGCCGCTTTGGTTCCGGGACGGACGCTGTATTTGAAAATAAAACTGTTTTTGAACCGTCCGTATTTGACCAAATCGACCGTTTGTTGAAATTCTTCGTCCGTCTCGCCGCAGAAACCGACAATGAAATCGCTTGTTATCGCCGCACCGGGAATTGTCGCGTAAATTCGGTCAAGCAAATCACGGTATTCTTCCGCCGTGTAATGCCGTTTCATTCTTTGTAAAACAGAGTTCGAGCCACTTTGTACCGGAACGTGTAAAAACGGCGTCACCTTCGGAATGTCGCGGACAGATTGCAAAAGTTCATCCGTCATACCGGTCGGATAGTTCGTTACAAAATAAATCCGGCGGATACCGTTAATCTCTTGAATCATCGCAAACAAATCTTGCAGCCGCCACGTTTTTTTTCCATCCGAATAACGGTAACTGTTGACCGTCTGACCAATCAACGTGACCGCAAGGCATCCCTGTTCGGCAAGCTGACGGATTTCCGCTTCAATTTCTCGCGGCGGACGGCTTTGTTCCGGTCCTCGCACGCTCGGCACAATGCAATAAGTACAAAATTTATCGCAACCGAACATGATACGAACCATCGCCTGATACGGATTGTTTCCAACTCGTAAATTCCGAAGCGGATTGAATTGCTGAAAACTTTTTCGCACGTCGCTTTGTTTGCCGCTGGTGCGTTCTAAACTGATTTCGAGCCGTTTTTCTCGCTTCTTCTCAACCGACTTGACAATCTCCGGCAGTTGTCGAAGCTGTCCCGGTCCGAGAACAATATCCACATGCGGCGCGCGGCGAAAAATTGTATCTTTATCTTTTTGCGCCATACACCCCATCACAGCGATAATCGCGTTCGGCTTTTGTTCTTTCCAATGTTTAAGCCGCCCGAGCGCACTATAAACTTTATCTTCGGCATGTTGCCGCACGCTACACGTATTGAACAAAATCACGTCGGCATAACGTTTCGCGGAAACCGGTTGATACCCCGCTTCAATCAAACTTGTCGCTGCCAATTCACTGTCCAGCACATTCATTTGGCATCCGACTGTTTCGATGTAAAAATTTAATGGCATGTTAAAATAAAGTGAAAATTAAAGAGATTTTCTAGCGCCGTTGACTCAATTCCTGTTTCGGATTGATGTTGACCAATGATAGTTTTACGAGAAAATTAGACCGCCGAGACTAACCCATGATAAGCTTTGGAATAACTCCCTTTTGTGCCTTTTGTAAAAAATTGGAACGTTGGTTTTACTCTACCATGCCGCAGGACTCGTAAAGCAAAGACCAACTAAAAAATAGAAACGCTCATCCGCGAATGCTTTTTTCTAGCCGGAGTAAAATTGTATTGATTGCTTCCATTTCGATTGGCGACAAGACGGCGTCGCCATAGCGCACACGATAAAATGTCTCCGCGACCATTGACGGCAATACAGTCGGCGACGCGGAATAATTTGTATTGGTCGGCGTGTGGTGAGTTATTTGTGATTCCCATTTCAATGCGATTGCATCTGCGCTTCGTTTAGCAAATTCCCGTTGCGTTTCGTTCGATGCACGAATCAATCCGATGCGTTGAATGATTTTTTCAAACCGTAAATAAAACTCAACGGTCGCAAGCCGCTGGCGTTCCGCAATTTTTTGCGAACTCACAAGAATCTGCCGTATCAAATAACGCAAAAGCCGATACACAACATAACAAATAGCCAAAATAATCAGCAACGAGACAATCAGTATCATTAAATCGTTTCCTCGCCACGTTCCTTCCCGCAAATCCTGCAATATTGATTTGTATCGTTGCAACACAACGATTCCAATTGTTTTCCAATATTCCGCGTCGAAAAACCTGTCTTTCAAAGAAATGAAAAAATCCGCTATCGGAAAATAAATGGCGTTTTCTTGACGGGCGGCATTGAAGTTAATAATATAATCATTCCAGAAGCTTGCGGTTTTATATTTTAAGCTTCCCCAAAAGCCGGTTTGTGCGATGGCTTCGCTCGAAGAAACCGTTGGATCAAGCCGCAACCAACCACCGCGTTTCCACCAATCGGCATATTGTCCGGTGCGTAAATTCTCTGGAATTTGTTGCGGCGGAATATACGCTTCGACCCAAGAATGCGCGTCCGATTGACGCACGACATAGCGTTGATCGCCCATTTGTGCCGCCGCCGTATCAAGCCGATAACCGACAATCACTCGCGAGGGAATACCAAGAGAACGCAACATGATGGCAAGCGTTCCGGCGAAATATTCGCAATGACCGCCGGGATGAAGTTCAACAAAATCTTCAATCGGGTCGAGCGACGAAGAACGCGGAATCCCGCCAAGGGCGTAATAAAACCGCTCGTCGGTCAAAAAACGGCGTTCAAGGTTGTGCGAGCGTGCGATAAAATCTTCCTCTTCATATCCCGCGTCCCATTGTTTCGCAAGACGAACAACTTCCGGAAGTTTGTCCTCATGAAACTTCAAAAGTCGCAGTTGTTCGAGGGATTCTTGGCAGGGAATGAGTTCCATTTGACGCCCGTGCCGAAAAGCGTAGGTTAAATAATGAAAAACCGGATTTCCTCTTCGCATCATATTTTCGGAAGGACTGACAATGCGGTCTTGATGATAAATGGCAAAGCGGTTAATTCGCGGATGAGACAGAAAGTAGGGCCAAACAGTAAAAAGAATTTTGTCGAAAGGCGAAACAACATAACGAGTTTGGACGTCCACCAATTGAGAATCGGGAGCAAAGCGGCAGATTTGCCGTTGCGTTTCGTTAGGAACAACCGCCGGCAATCGTTCCAGAGAGACCGTGCTGTCAATCGCGAAGTCCGTCTGATCCTGAAAGAGTTTACTTTCAATGGAATTGTTGTGCCTTTGCGGTACATCGGTATACGAATAAAAATAAGACAACGGATTCGGCTTGCCGCCGCTCCATCGCCCGCGTTCATAATCCGGCAGAGCGACGCCGCGAAAATAAACGGATTGATCTTGAATCGCCGTATAATTTTTGCCGAGATGTTCCTGATTGATTTGTGCGGAATCCTGAAATTCCGAAAACTGCACCGTCATTACCTCCGACGGATTGGAAAGAACAGCGCCAAGCGAACCAAGCCGAATTTCTTGACTAAAACCAACCGAGCTAAAAATGCCCGGCGCAGACGCCGCTATGCCGTTGCGCCAGTTTTCATGTTGTATCTGAAGATTGACAATGCGAAATTCCTGACGCGGCGCGAAGAAAAAAATAAAGACTCCAACCGCTAACGAAAGAAACGTGCCAAGAACAAGGCGATAATAAAATTCCCGACCAACGCCTATCAGTCCGCTTTGGTTCGCTGCGCTGCCCGAAAACGTTGCTTTCTCTGCCGCCAAAGACCATCGGTGTGAGATTGGCACGGCAGGGCGACGTATTGTGTTATGACGGAAACGATCGTTGTCGGAAATTTCCCAATGAACGGAATGATTTTGCTCCAACGAAGAATCCAAACGCAACGGATCTTCGCGTTTCGAATTTGTTGGACGGCGTGATTTGGTCAAAAACAAAAAAAAACCGGAAGAAAAAATATCTTTGCCGAACGTGCGAAAGAGTTTTATCCAGCCGTATCGCGTCAACAAGCTGCGCCATTTCCATTGGAAACCTTTTCGGCAAAACACGTGACGTTGAAAGTATCTTCGGTCGTTATTCAAGTGCATTAACGTAACGACAGTCAGTCCCGCGAAAAGATACAAAAACATCAGCAACCCGAAAATCACCGTTTGCGTAAACACAGATGCAACAATCACTTCCAGAAACGAAACCGACATGATATTCCAGCAGGTTCGCGATTCTTTCGGGCGGAACAGCAACACCATTTGCACAAATACCAAAACGCGAACAATAGCAACCGCAAGCGGCGTCCCCGCCAATTGTGCCAGACGCCCTAATGACGCCGCGACAATAAGCACTATTAAGATATTGCTTAAAACCGCTCCCATTTGAAAGACTTTTTTGAAATCAGCACACCACAACGCAATGACCGCACCTACCAGCGTAATGACCGGAAAGAAGTAATCATCTTGCTCCATCCCAAGCATAAATGAGCTGAGCCATACAATAAAGGCAAGATGCAACGCAATATACTGTTCGAGTTTCATTCGAGCGCTTTCCCCAAAAGCCGAAAAATTCATAAAGCCAGGTTTTATTCTAACATGAATGCAAGCGGCGGCAAGAGTAATGTTATGGAGAAAACGCTCGCCTACTACCGAGACGCCGCGAGCGGACAGCGGCAAGCAGAAAGCGAGAAACAGGAGAAAACTTGGAAAGCTCTTGAGATTAAACGAGACTCCGCCCACCGCGAACAAAATCGAAAGGGAACTTCTAAAAACCTCTCCCTAATATCAGCAAGTCCTTGTTTTTTAATGGTAGAATTTGTTGAAAATAAGGTTTTTAGAAGTTCCTGAAATACAAAATTACTCCCTCACATGACGCCGAATCTTGACTCCGCCCGCAACATAACTCTTGCTGGAGCGTCAAAAAACGTTGATTCGATTTCAAAAAATCTTTCTGCAAATCTTGCATATCATTTTCCGAATCTCGCGTGTCATTCTCCAACTTCCGTATATCATTTTCTAACTTCCGCATATCATTCTCTAACTTGCGGAAACACCTCTGATATTCGCGTTTGTACACGGGATTTTTCGGGTGTTAGAGATTAGAGAGGCGGCGGGTTCTTTCAGGCATTGCCCTAACTCATTGGAAACAAAGGACTTGCGGGATGAATTGAAATTCTTGAGAATCGACACGTCGTTGCTAATGATTTCCTCTGCCCCCAACGTTCCGACTGTTCCGTTTGTCCTTTTGAAATATGGGGCAAATTAGGCGGGTTTGGTATTTTAGATAAAGTTTCTGATAAAAAGATTGCTGTTTGTTGTTTTCTTATGCCGCAGATGCAAGTCGGGAAGTCGGCGATTGGCGTTGGACGCTCTCTGAATCATCCTGTTTCGGGCGGAATTGAGATTCTGCATAATATGGGTTAGTGATCATGAGTTAATAACGATGACGTTTCCATTGGCTGGTTATCCGAAAGATTTTACTATTGCCGCCCTTATTGATCAACGGTCACTTGTGCTGAAAATGAGGTTTTGAGAAGTCCCCATAAGCAGCAATTTCTGCGGAACTTCGAGGAAAATGAAAGCAAAATCACCGTATCGGCGTATAAGACGGAATCATGGAATCTTGTTCAGAAGTTTGAGGGAGCGAAGTTTCGTTTCCGTTTTTAAAATCAATTTCGAGCAGAATCTCTGTTGATGCGGAATTTGCCGGTTGAGGTTCAAAGTCAATTTCTAATTCCGGCGTTTTTTTCGGAGCGGAGCTTTGCACATAAACAACCGGTGCAATCGGTTGATGATTTTGCGGCACATAAACCGGCTGCGTCATATGACGTGTCTCGTGAGCAACCGACGGATAATTAACAGCATTTTCCGAAGGATTGGGAGGAATGTTTTGGTTGGTATCGTAAAGCCAAGCATCTTCCACATAATTTGCTGTCGGCGGTAAATCAATCACTTGTGACGCAAAACGATGTTGTTGTATCGGTTCATTGCGAAAATATTGTCGTTCGAGCGGCAAAAATCGTGATTGCGGCGGACGAATCCATCGGATTCTTTCCGTTTGATACAGCGTTGCTTGAGAAGAATTGGCGGACTGATTGCTGTATTCCCATGAATCGGGAAACGCATTGGGTAATCCTTTGATAGGCGGCGACTTTTCAAAGACTCCTCGCAACCCCAACAACGACGGTTGACGCGCAATTTTATCTGAAAAAACATTCACGTCCCGCAAAATTGGCTGTAATTGCCGCGTAACTTGTTCAACATTTTTTACCGTGTGATTGAGCGATTGAAAAAATTCGGGATCGTTGATGAGCTGTCCGATAGAACCGTCGGGATTGTTGAGCGATTGCGAAAATTTCGACAACTGCGCCGCCGTCACTTCAAAATTTTGAGCAACTCCCGATAATGCGTCAATAAACTGCGGACCGACGTCGCCAAGCGACTCGGTGAATTTTGAAATGTTGTTCAGATTCTGATCGACTTTTCCCATCGTTCCATCCGCTCTGGCAAGGAGCGTTTTCATATCGGCAGTCATTTGATTGATGTTTGTCATCAAAATTTTTGCCTCGTCGATAATCGTCGGTAACTGCGTTGAGGAAGTTTTAATACCTTGTTTGATTTCTGGATCGCTGATGAGTTCATCGACGCTTGCCAACACGCGGTTGACTGCCGTCATCGTTGTTGCCGCCTGATCGACAATTTGTTCGAGACGCTGCTGTTTGCGGTTGACTTCTTCCGGCGTTCCGATGATTCGATTGATGTTATTAAACGTTCCGGTCAATTCGCTTGCAGCCGATGTAATACTTCGCAAAGCCGACGATACGTCGCCTTGCAAGTCGCCTGCCATTTCGAGCAAGTCAATCGGATTCACTCCTTCAATTGTACTTTTTGCGGCAATGGCTTCGCCGCGATCCTCACCATCTTTTTTCGGATTAAAATTAAGCGTTGATTGTCCGAGCAAGTTCAAATTCAAACGGCATTCTTCATTGGTGTAAAGTTTGACGCCGCCTTGTATTCTGGCGGTAATTTCGACTTTCCGGTCATCGTCCACTAACCGCACGCTAGTTACGACGCCGATTTTCACGCCGTTTTTATACACCGGTGAATTTTCCGATAACATGGGAGCTTGCGGAAAAAGAACATAAATTTCATAATCCGAACTAAAAAAGCGCGGCATCTTCCCGCCGCCAAACAACATGACTAAAACCGCCGTCGAAATCAAAAAAACGACACACACCAAACCGATTCGGATTTTTACTCGTTGAAGTTCCATAAAACGATTCCCACATCAGAATAATAGAGTAACACCTATCTTGTTTCGGATATTGCAGACGATAACTTGAGTAAAAAGTATGGGTTATGACGGTTTTGTTTTAAATATTAAAGGGAATTTCTAAAAACCTCTCCCAAGTATTCGGAAGCCCTTATTTTTTAATGGTCACATGTGTTGAAAATGAGGTTTTTAGAAGTTTCCTAAAGCATATTCGGCAGGAATTGTGTTCCCGAATGAAAAAACAGACAAGAACTGACCAGCTTTTATGGAAATTCCGTTTAAAAACCCAATAGACTCATCCTATTTGAAATTTCGGTTTTTAAGCAATGTTTATCGTTCTTCATGTCTTTTTTTAAGTATATCTGTGTTATCGTGTGGATGAAAAATATTCAAATATTCGTCATAACTTTGTGTGTTCGTGGCAAAAAAACAAAATGAAGTTATAATTTGTTGTTTGAGAGTTTTCCAACAGGTTTAATACGTTGTGATGTGAGTTCATGCCTTTTGTTTATGTGAAACGTTATCAGATGGTGATTGATCTTCGGGCGGTTTCTTTGTCTACGGTTCCGCTTTCGGCAGGATTTCATTTTCTTGAGTGGCATCCGGCGTTTCTGGAACGGCACGCGAAAACAAAATACCTCAGTTTTTGCAACGAGATTGATGCAAGAATCTTTCCGACATTCCGACAGTACGACGCTTGTTTGCGGCTCATGCAATCTATCTCCGGTAAACCGGGTTTTTTGCCGCAGGCGACATGGCTGATTGCCAAAGGTGAACCGTTTCAGAAAGTGAAAGATTGTGCGACCATTCAGGGAATCCAGCATAATCTACAAATGGGTGCAATTCAGAATGTCGCGGTTATACCGGAATTTCGCCGTCTCGGACTCGGTCGCGCGTTGGTCTTACAGGCGTTATACGGTTTCCAAAACGCTGGAACGGAAAATGTTACGCTCGAAGTTACCGCCGAAAACATAAATGCCGTCAACCTTTATAACAAATTGGGATTCAAAATCGTGAAGTCCGTCTATAAAGAGACGGTAATGTAATATACTCTTCACATTTGAAAATTTCGATTTTAAGGCAATATTGATCGATCATCATGTCTCTAAAATCCCTTTTGTCCCTAATGTCCTAATACTGCTTACGCAGGCATTTTTGCGTACCTTCCCCCTCTAGTCGTTTTTAAAAAACACTGCTTTTGTTTGAATCTATTGGCAAAAAACTGGTCTTGTCTGATTTTTACCTTTTTGTTAATATCTTGACAATTGATCGGTTTATCCTTGCTCGTTAATATCAAGATGATTGAGGTCATCTTTGTGAATGTTTAGCAAAACAAGTAGCAAGAAGGAACTTCTAAAAACCTTATTTTCAACACACATGACCGTTGAAAAGTAAGGGCTTACGAATACTTGGGGGAGGTTTTTAGAATTTCCCAAATATCATTCATCTCATCAACAGTCAAAAAGCTGCGGTTGTGGTCGAACACATAACCTACACGCCGAGTGCGGAGGAACCGTATTCTCAAGACATTTTCAATATAAGCCGAAACTCTGACGAATACGCCAAAGCATTTAAGGCAAAGCGTGCGATTCAGGATTATGTATTTACGGATGGCGGTGTAGAACGTCAGTTTGTCGAAGACTTGGATACTACCACTGG
>JAIRYX010000242.1 GCA_031267635.1 Planctomycetaceae bacterium | reverse complement strand
TAAAGCAAATGGCGGAAAACAGGAAACGGATTCTGGTGGTTGGATTCTATCTCGCTTCCTCCGCAAAGTCTGTCGATCAGATGGGATCACGGATGTCTTCTTTCCGGCGGTTTGGCGGCGGACGTCAGGGAAACACGGAAGAGGCGGAGACAACAGAAAGCCGGTCGCTCCCGGAAGGAATAGAGGTTGTTTTTTCCGAAAAAAGAGTCATCGACCATTCTGAAATGCCAACATGGGTTCTGCAATCCGCAACTGAAGCTCTTCCATCCGAAAGCGGTACGCTTCCGTAGATGAAAAGTACAGTAAAAAATTCCGCATGGGAATATAGACATCCCACGGTGAGAAATTGCATTTTTATTTCGTCTATCAATAATATCAACGCCGATAGATGGCAATTTCTTACCGTGGAATGTCTATGAAAATGTGGAATGTCTATGAAAATAAGGAGCGTTAGGACAGTTGACATTCGTAACTCTTCAGTCGGTTTTAAGCATTTTTACTACGAAACGAGCGCCTGTTTTATTACGAGCATCTGTTTTACTACGAAACGAGCATCTGTTTGTGTTGCAAACCTCATTTCCACCTAATTTTCCTAACAAAACAACCTCAGCAAAACGGTTTCCTAAAAATCAACCTCATTATTTCATTATTTCTTTTTGGATGAGGTAATGAGGTTGGTTTTGGGGAGGATTCATTGGACTACTGAGGTTGTTTTGTTAAGAAAATTAGGTAAAAATGTTTCAGCGCATCATTTCAGAAAAGCTGAATCTCGTCAAGTATCACTTCTTCTTGTTTCGCGTTCGGGTCGAAAGCGGGAACGGCTTTTTCGTGTTCTTCAAGTCCGTCGATATAAATCGCGCGGTACGGACGTACCGGACAAACGTGTTCGCACGCACCGCAACCGATACATTTTGCCGCTTCAATTTCGGGAATCACCAAATCGGGATAATTCTTTTCGTCATAAGCCACCATTTTAATCGCTTTTGTCGGACAATGTTCGTCGCACGCTGCACAATTCGCTTTTTGCGTATTGACGACGCAATTTGCGCGAAGAAACTTCGCCTTTCCTATCGCGTTGAGAATTTTATCCTCTTTCGTGAGCGGCTGTAACGCTCCGGTTGGACAAAAGCGAGAGCAAATGGTACATTCGTACTCGCAATAAAACCCATCCATCGTGTTAAACGTATCGAAAACGATCACCGGTTGCATGAAGCCGCTCATGCCGAGTTCCGTTGTCGATGGGCGAATGATACCAGACGGACATTTCGTCACGCAAAGATGACAGCCGGTACATCGCCGCATATAATGTTTAAGCGAGCGTGCGCCGGGCGGAAGAATCGGTTTCCGGTCATCGTATCCGACGCGGCTTTTTCCTTGTGGAATCGCGGGGCTTGATGAAGAGTCCGTCGATTCAGCGGCTGTGTCGGAATACGCCGTTTGGTTTTTCAAAAATAACCAACTCAAGCCGAGAAAGCTCAAGGTGTAAAACCATAATCCCATCAAGAAACCGCGGCGCGGCGGCAGTGCGGTATTACTATTACTGACAACGGCAAGTTGCGTCGCGTGCGAAAGAATCGGCAAGTCCGAGCGTGCGGTGTTATTTTGATTTTTCTCGGATTCGTTGCCGGACTTTGACGGTTTTTTTTCTCCGCCGAACGACGGCGAATAAGAAATCGCTCCGCGTTTGCAGGTCGAAAGACAGTTAAAACAAACGACGCACCGTGACGAATCAATTGTCTTGTTTTTCGCATCAATGCACTCGCCTTTACATGTCGACTCGCAAAGTTTACACGAAATACACTTGGAGTTGAGCCGTACTTTAAACCATGAATACCGTGAACCGCCTCCGAGAAACGTTCCAATCGGGCAAATCGTATTGCAATAACGCCGACCATACAGCACAGCAAGCGTTCCGGCAATCAGCAACGCAATCGCTGCAAACGCAGTGCCGTTTCCATAAGCGTTACCAACATACGGCGGTATGCTAAACAATCCGAGTTTTTGTCCAACCGTCAAACAAACCGGACGTACAAGCCATGTTATAATTCGTGTTATATTGCTGTAAGGATCGAGGACTGTAACAAACGCCGGAATTTTCAGTATAATTCCTATGCAAAATAACGCAAGCAAAACCACTCGCGTTTTGGTCATCGGTTTTTGATATTGAAATTTCTTCCGCTTTTTCCCGCGAATGAGTTTTGTAACACGAGAAATAACATCTTGCAAAATTCCAAACGGACAAATCGCCGAACAATAAATCCGCCCGAAAAGAGACGCTAACATCAACCAAAACACAAAGAAACCGCTAGCAATTAAAAGCAATTGCGTAAATTGAATCCGCACAAAAAACGCCCCGAATTTTTTAAGAACGTCTTCGTTGGGCGAAACGACATAATACGCGAATAGAGAAAACAAAACGGCGGCGATTACAACGCGCACCCACTTGAGTAACATCATCGGTTTCATTTTTTCAATCTGCAAAATTAGGTAGGAAACAGGAAAAACCTGCCAGTCAATAGAAACGCAGTCAATTTTACATGATTTTCTCCGTTTGGGAAAGGGAGAGACAAAAATAATTATTGAGGAATCCTACCGAAATCAGAGAGGTTTTGTTGTTTGTATACTAAAACTACTTTAAATTTATGTTTTCTCACAAAGGCACGGAGGCACAAAGGATTTATTTTTTAGTATCCCTCTGTGTTCTTTGTGCCTTTGTGAGAGACAAATTTTAAAGTGTGATGAGTATAACCGTGAACGGTTACAATTATTGTAAATCTATTACGATATTGCTATCGCCTTTTTCCGAGATTTCAACCTCAAGTGGCTTTTTATCCGACATGGTAAGCGGAACTTCCGGTGTTGTCCGATTTCGTTGTTCTTCGGGAATATCTTCCGGTTTTTTACCTGCGGGCAACGGAATCGGTTTTCCTTTTTGAAAAATCGAAACGCGATATTTTCCCGGTTCCGCGCCGGATTTTCCGTGCGTGTGTGTTAATGTGAAACGTCCTTCTGCGTCGGTTTCCGCAAAAGAAAGCGCACCGGTATCCATCCTGCTAAATTCAATACGGACGTCGGTCAACGGTTTACCGTTTTGTGTGATTATTCCGCTCGCCGGAACAACTTTCGCACCATTGTTCTGAAGACAACCGGATAGTAACACAACGGAAACAAATACAATCAAAAAAGTTGGATTAAATTTTTTCATTTGATCAATGATTGGTAAATGATGACAATAATTGGAAAAACAAGGGATAACATATCAATTACCCCTTGAACAAAAGTTTATAATTTATCATGGTAAAGCGGCGGTTAAGCCATCGTCTCTTGCAGCAAGCCGCAATAATACGTTATTGAAATCCACGGTTTCCGTAATAAAGTGTACGCTTCCGTCCATGACCGTAAAATTTGCGCCGCCGGCATGTGCGGATGTGATAATTGTGTTGCCATTATGTACGGCATTACAACCTGTG
>JAIRYX010000326.1 GCA_031267635.1 Planctomycetaceae bacterium | reverse complement strand
CAGGTTAAAATCGACGGAAATCATATTGTTTGGGTCGAAGCAAACATAATCAGCGGTCAGCAACAAATCATGCTTTATACAATTGGTGGAAGCATATCCGCAGAATGTATTTCCACCGGTTTTAGGGGAATGAATGTTTCGCCGACAATTTCCGGTGATTATATTGCGTGGACATACACATCCACAGCATCCAACGCCGCGTCAGATATTCTCTATTACAGTATTGAAGAGAACAAAGGGAAACCGGCGGATCAGAAAGTTGTCCATTCCGTTCAGGAAACGTTTAAATATACCGGATACACCTCTTATGATGACAACGGCGATGTGAGCTACGATGAAAACGGCAACTTGATACGATATCCGTATGTTTCGTATTCATACGGAGTTGGTGCAACGGCGCCTTGCGTCAACGGTTCATGGCTTGTCTGGCAGGAACCGAGCAGCATAAACTCCTCCGCAAAATACGACGTAATTGTTTATAACCTTTTAAGCGGTGAAATTCGGAATGTTTCGCAAAACAACGTTCAGGACGACATTGCTCCGCAAGTGGTCGGAAACCGTCTGGTTTGGCGCGCAAATGTCAGTTCAGGAACAGAATGGGTTGTACGGTATATTGATTTAGATGTGGATAGTTTCATTCCGATTACCATATCTCCCGCTTTTACCTTCAACTACGAGCCGCTTCTCACGGATAAAATGGTGGTTTGGCGGTCAATGAACGCGACTTCCAACCGTTACTCAATCATGATTGCCACGCAAACAATCGCGTCGGTTCACGCTAAAATACAAATTCCGATTATCGGTGATACAATCGAGGAAGATGATGAAACGTTCTATGTGACATTGATCGGCGTTCAGGCAAATGGGCAATATCAACTGGCAAACCTCACGACAGACGGGCAAGTGAGAAGTGCTGTCACTATTTTGAACGACGACAGCGGAACTAATGGTTTTGATTTCGGTGACGCTCCTGCATCATACGGGACATTGCTTGCCGATAACGGGGCGCGGCATATCATGACGGGACCCGCTCTTTATAAACCTTCGGCAAATTCGTCGATACGTGCAGTGGATTCAGAAGCCGATGGAAGACCGTCAACCAACGCGGACGGCGACAATACTTACACATCAAATGACGAAAATGGGATTGAGTTTGTCGAAAGTTGGACGGTCGGCAATACTGTTTATTTCAAGGCGTATGTTACGGAAGATTGTTACCTCAAAGCGTGGTTCGACTGGAACCATGACGGCAGTTTCAGCGGAAGCGATGAAGAATCCGAAGTTTTTGAACTGAATGCCGGTGAAAATACGATTGCTATTCAGAGTCCGGACAATGCGAAAGACGGTAAAACTTACGCCAGATTCCGTGTTGTGTCAAAAGACGATTATGGAACCATAGAGGAATGCGATGAAAAACTGAAATGGTATGGTTCGGCAAAGAGCGGCGAAGTCGAAGATTATACCGTAACTCTTGAAACGAAACTAGCAACCAGCAATCAGTCCTATTACGTTGACAACGGAACCCTTGTGATAAAAGGCACGCCGGGACAGGATACGATTACGATCACGAGAAACGCAAATTCTGTTGAATTGGTTTACAATGGCAAGGAAGATATTGAACCTTTCATTAACGTAACTCACGTTCGGGTTGACGGTATTGCAGGAAATGATGAAATTAACATCGTTGGTTACGACGCGAAAGCGAATAAAGTCGTATTGCGTCCTTATCAGGCAACGATAACGGAAATTGACGGTAGCTTTACGATTGACGTATTGAATGCCGCGAACATCAACTATATCGGTACGAGCGGCAGAGATATTGTCGAGTTGTATGATTCGGCTGGAAATGATACCGTTACGCTGAAACCCAATGAAGCGACAATCACGAACGGTTTCTACACCAATACGGTAAAAGGCGAAGGAAGCAAGGAAGTCAACCGGGCACAGATTATTAACGGTGTGGAACAAGTCGCTACGGTCACGGTAACCGACATACTCGGATATATTACGGCTTACACGATGGCGGGCGGCGAGGATCAATTGACACTGCTCGGTTCTGCGGCGGCGGATTATGTGACGTCAATGGGCGATATGATTGTGATTCTGGACGACGTGTCGCTTGATCAGGCAACGTACTATAATCGTGCGAAGGGATTCCGCAATATCACGGTTGATGCTGTTGAAAATACTGACACGGGTAACAACAAGAACAAATTGGATTCCGTCTCGCTCTTTGAGAAGAATGAGAGCAATGTTCATGTCGAGTTTGAGTCAAACAGTACCAGTGATTCTGCAAGTCTAACGCGAGGAAACGTTAATAATTATCAATTGCTGTTGAATAACTTCAACACGATCAATGTTACGATACTTAATGGAACGGATAATAGCGCCAATCTGATTGGTTCCGCCTCGAACGATGATGAATTGATTGTGAATGATACGCAAGTCAGGTGGAACAGCAAGCGGGAAAGCGGTACTTTCACGGATTACTCTGTGATTCTCACCAATTTCGTCAGTTATACGGCGGACGCGATGGGACGCGGCACGGCAATCATTACCGGTACGGACGCTAACGAAACATTGATTGCGACCGATACGCAAATCAATTGGACCAGCAGACAAAGCAACGGGCGAAATTACTCGCTGCAAGCCAATAATTTCACCCATTATTCGGTGGACGCCAAAGGCGGAAGAGATGAAGTTGTTTATACGACAACGAGAAACAATGAGTATGCGGAAGCGCACGACAACGCGATGCGAATTTTCGCGTCGAAGAGCGACTCGTTGGACAGCAACAATCACGGTTTGTTGGAATTGATCGCCTTTGAAAATGCGACTTTAAATACGACGGATGATCGTCATCCGGGAACGTATAAGAAAGGACTCATCAGTATTCTTGAGCGATTGGATGGAAACTGGGACGAAGAAGAATAAAAATCGTCCGAAAGTAAAATTTCCGTTTTCGGAATTTAAAAAACTCCCGTCGATGCTATTGGCGTCGGCGGGAGTTTTATATTTTTGTAACTATTCAGTCGGTTTTAAGCATTTTTACTACGAAACGAGTAGCTGTTTGTGTTGCAAACCTCATTTTCTTAACAATACAACCTCAGTAGCAAAACGGTTTCCTAAAAATCACCCTCATTACCTCATTATTTCTTTTTGAATGTAATGAGGTTGATTTTGGAGAGGATTCATTAGGTCACTGACTAGTTATGGTATTTTATAAATCAATTCCTCCTCCAAATGTGAAATAAGCAGAAAAGTTATTTCATTCCGCCCAAGGACTATGCGGCGTCAATTCGCGGAAACGTTGGAGATGCTGTTCAGCTTCCAGCGTTTTTCCTAATTTTTGGAGTACAAGAGCAAGCTGATAATGCACGTCGGCATAATCGGGGTGATAACGTAGCGTTCCCTGAAATGTGCTTACCGCAAGTTCCAATTCTCCCGTTTCTGCGAGAACACAGCCCAAATTTGCACGTGCTTCGACAAAATTTTCGTCGATTTCAATCGCCATATAATATCGTTCTCTTGCCGCGTTTTTGTCGTCGAGACGATATAACAATTCTCCAAGCTGAAAACAAATCATCGCATCCGGTCCGCTTGCCGCTAATGCCGCACGAAAATATTCGACCGCTTGCGCGAGCCAATTTTGCTCCTCGCAATGATATGCCATGCGGCATAGTTCTTCTTTGTCCGGCGCATCATTGTCGAAAGAATAAAGCGGCGGCGTTTGAAATGCCGAATCGAAATACGAAAAATTTTCAATTTCATTAGCAACGTCGCCCGACTCGCCGGCAACATTGTTCGATAATCTCGGATTCACCGAAACGTCGTCAGAAGAAGATTCTGTTTGCTGAGTGAAATTAAACAATTTCTGACCGACCGTATCGACCATTTCGCCCTGTTTTTGTAAAAAAATACCGCGTCCGTCGATTCGCAATTCAAGCGTGGCTATCGGGCGTTCAATATCGGGAAACTGTAATTGTAACGCCGCCAGTTTTTTGGCGATTTCGCCGGTCGCAAGTCCGCTCCGTGCAAGCTGCGCAAGACGTTGTGCAGCGAGAATTTCTGTTCTCGCAAAATACGGAAGTTTTTGCACAACGATGGACTCGCGCAACCACCCGCGCCGATACCATTGACGTACCGTTGCCGCCGAAACGTTGAGAAGTTCCGCCAGCATCGCAAGCGTATAATGATCTGTTATGAGCGTTATGTCGGACATTTGCACAAAAACGAACGTTAAGGACAAAAAGAGCTTGGGGGGATATGATATGATGAACGAGGGACACTGTCTTAAAAATCGAATTTTCAAGCGTAATGCGTATATACTCCGTGCACTTGAGTTTTCGGTTTTATGAATGGAGATCAAATCGGATTTTACGGTATAACGACCTCGGTGAAAACCGAAATTTCAAGTGCAAGGAGTATAACACTATTTTTCGCAGAGTTGCAACGGCTCATGGGGAAAATATAATATCCTTTTTATTATACAAAATTCTTTTCGACCAAACAAGCGACGATCCTTGATTTTCATTGTACCGACTTTGACGTTCCGGCGCAATGGATTGAATCATCTGAAATACAGAATCGGCGGTGTTTCGTGAAATGATAAAGTCATGGATTCCGGGCAACACGGAAAGTTTCAACGTAACTATTCAGTTGCCTAAGCCCAATAAATCCGCACGGCAACTGGATGACTACTACGAAGTTTCTTCATTTCCCTTGATATGAAAAATGTCAA
>JAIRYX010000320.1 GCA_031267635.1 Planctomycetaceae bacterium | reverse complement strand
CAATCCCGTCAAAAGAAATGCCGCCCGCGAATAATCCGCAATCCGGTTGGTACGCCTTGAGCGTTAATTATCTTTACAGCCGCGAAAAGCAATACCGCTATTTTCTCAATTTTGAGCCGGTTGCAAGAGCGGGGTACTCGATGTATATTTATCATATTACGCTCGAAGACGCAAATCGCGTTCGCCGCGAAATGGGACTGCCGGAGATTGAGACAACAATATCGAAAACAAAACATCAATGAATCGTTGCCGCCAATTATTGAGCCGCACGCTTTCCGGCGAGCGGCTTTCGGAAAACAATGCGTTATTTCTCTATGAAAACGCCGATTTGCAGCAACTCGGCGAAGCGGCGGACGCTCTTACGCAAAAACGCCATCCCGAACCGTTTCGGACATACAATATTGAGCGAAATGTCAATTATACGAATATTTGCGTCAGCGGTTGTCAGTTTTGCGCGTTCTTCCGCAAACCGGAAGACGATACATCAAGCGGACGCCTCAACGCATCGCCGTCGCGTTACGTTATGTCAATAGAAACACTGCTCGACAAGATTCAAGAGACCGTCGCACTTGGTGGAAATCAGATTTTATTGCAAGGCGGATTACATCCGTCGCTGCCGCTTGAATGGTATGAAGATATTCTTCGTACCGCCAAACGTTATTTTCCGCAAGTCAATATGCACGGGTTTAGTCCGACGGAGATTGTGCATTTTGCAAAGTTGTCACGTTGTTCAACGCGGGAAGTCTTGGAGCGGTTGCGAGCGGCGGGACTCGGCAGTTTACCCGGCGGCGGAGCGGAAATTTTAGTCGATCGCGTGCGGCGGCAAGTCAGTCCGAACAAAGCAACCGCCGATGAATGGCTCGACGCTTGCCGGACGTGGCACAAGATGGGCGGACGCGGTTCGGCAACAATGATGTTTGGACATACCGAAACACATGCGGAACGGATTGAACATTTGTCGCGTTTGCGGACATTGCAAGAAGAAACCGGCGGATTCACGGCATTTATTTGCTGGACGTTTCAGCCCGGCAATACGCGGCTATCGCATTTGCCAAAGCTTTCCGCCGACGAATATTTGCGGATGCTTGCCGTGAGCCGCTTGTTTCTCGACAATTTTGCAAACTTGCAGGCAAGCTGGGTGACGCAAGGAATGACGATTGGCACGAAGTCGCTGCATTACGGCGCGAGCGATATGGGAAGTATCATGATTGAAGAAAATGTCGTCGCCGCCGCCGGAACGGTTTTTCGCACCAACGAGCAAGAACTCCGTGCCGCAATCGAATCAGCAGGATTCGTTCCGCACCGACGGAATGTTTTTTACGAATTGGCGCGAGAATGATTTATCCATGACAATCCATGGATAAATTTTATAACGAATGGTCAAACGCAAGAACTCACGCGACACTTTTTCTGGAGGAACATTCTTGTCTGATTAACAATGACATGCTCCTTACACTTGAAATTTCTGTTTTTAAGACAGTGCTGACGTTCATCACGTCCCTAAAGCCCCTCTTGTTCTTAATGTCCATTTGGAAATGGAAACCGGTTTTCCAAGTGGGAAGAGTCACGAGGATTCGGGTGATGAAATCGCAAATGATGAAACGTTTGTTTTTCCTGTTCTGTATCATCTCTGCGAAGCATAACAACCTCCTTCGTAAAAACGGAATCGCCTCAATACAACGCCAACATTATAACCAATACAACAGGGTTTAAAAATGCCGGTGCGTAGGCGCGAATGGTATGACATGTTGTCATCGGAAGCGATTACTCAAATATCGAATTTACGCAAACGGATTATAAATGCCGGGAATCGCAACGGCGTGTTCATAAGTTCCGTCGGAGCCGGGCATGACCGGCGGTTCGGTCTCGAATGTCAGTTCTTTATTGTAAGGAAATAACGCGGAACCTTTTTCAACCGCTTCATCCCATGCAATCTCTTTACCGCTGTAAGTTGCCATGCGTCCCATCACCGCCGTCATGCTGGAGGTTGCGGAATGCCAACCGTCATGCAAGTACTTTCCGTTACGAATCGCGTCCGCCTGATGAACATGTTCTTCGACATAAGCGTTTTTATTCTGTTTTTTCGGAAAATCCCAACGCTCGCCGTTATCCGGCTTGAGCCAACACGCTTCACCGCGTCCTTTCGTTCCTTCGACCTTTTCGGTTACGCTGTTCCAGCAACCGTTAATCTGACGGCATTGACTGTGCATGATCGTGTCGTCGGCGAAGTGAAATTCTACGTAATGATGATCAAACACGTTTCCGCATTCGTTGTACGGAAGAATCGGCGTTTTCCGCCATTGCCGACCGCCTAAACCGTAACATTTCACCGGATGAGCCAAACGGTCGCCTTTTCCGTGAATCCAATTGCCGACGTCAATATTATGACAATGTTGTTCAATAATATTGTCGCCGCTGAGCCAGTTGAAGAAATACCAGTCGCGCACCTGAAAACTCATTTCCGATTCATTTTCGCCGCGCACGCCGCGAATCCAAACCTGACCGCCGTTCCAATAAACGCGAGTCGAGCGGACGTCGCCGATTTCGCCGTCTTGAATCCGCTTAATCCATTCCAGATAACTCGGCTGATGACGGCGTTGATAACCGGCGCATACGGTTAGCTTTTTCTCTTCCGCAATTTGATTCGCCGCCATGCAAATTTTATAACCGGGCGCGTCAACGCTGAACGGTTTTTCGACAAAGACATGCTTTCCTTTTTCGACAGCGTAAGCGTAATGCACAGGATGGAATCCCGGCGGCGACGCGACAAGAACCTGATCGCATGACTCAACCGCATGTTTGTAACCGTCGAATCCGGTAAAAAGATGATCGTCGTCGAGGGCGAGTTTCTCTTGAAATTCGTCTTGCGATTGTAACAGTTTCGCGGCGGCTTGAATCGGCTTTTCCGCAACATCGGCAAGCGCGACAAGTTTCACATTGTCGCCGACCTTGAAACGATCTTGCAAACTTCCCAAGCCGCGCCGACCGCAACCGATCAGCGCAATCTTAATCACGTCAGTCCCGGCGGCATGCGCACTTCGCGCGATGTTGAGACTTCCGGCTGCGGCAAGCCCCATCGAGCCGGCGGCTGTCGCTTTGAGAAAGTCGCGCCGTGTGGGTTTTAACGCATTCGTTGTTTTTTGAGAATCGGACATGTTGTTCCTCTCTTTTCTTTATTGATTGGTTTTGAAATTAATGAGTTGCTCAAACAGTAAACAGTAATCATCCCTTGACGTTTTGTTCCATTGTAGATTGTCTTGAGAGACGCTTGGGACTTGAGGGGCGTCGGCGACTTCGTTGACAAAATCCCTGGCGCCGCTTATATCTCTTGTGACTCTCGTGTTCTTGATGTTCCTTTTGTTCCTAGAGATTTAACGCACATCGCAAATTTCAACGGCACGCCGTAAGGAATTCATGCCGTTTTTCGGGGAAAATTCATGCGCGAGATAACCGGTGAAGCCGGTTTTGAGGATCGCTTGGATTACGGCGGGATAATAAATTTCCTGCGTTTCGTCAATGTCGCGCCGTCCCGGATTTCCCGCCGTGTGATAGTGACCGATGACGCTGTGATATTTATTGATGTTGTTGATCAAATCCCCTTCGGAACGCTGCAAATGATAAATATCGTAAAGAAGTTTCACACGCTCGCTTCCGACACGGTCGCATAGTTCAGCGCCCCACGACGTTCTATCGGCTTGATAATCTTTATGGTCTTTCCCGTTGAGTAACTCCATACAAAGCGTTACGCCATGCTTTTCGGCAAGCGGAACAATTCGTTGAATTCCCTTGACGCAATTTTCCAACCCTTCTTCGTCGCCGATTCCGTTGCGGTTGCCTGAAAAGAAAATCAAATTGGGAACGTCCTTTTCGGCGGCAACAGGAATCCATTTGCTGTAAACTTCCGTCAACAAATCATGATTTTCAGGATTGTTAAAACCTTTCGGAATCCCGCCATGACCGGGCGCGCGTCCCATCGTAACAACGAGACCGTTTTCACGCACAATATCCCACTCGTTCGGATCAAGAAGATCTATGCCGAAAAGTCCGATCCGCTTACAAACGGCAATCGCTTTTTCCATGCCGAGTTGATTGACAATAAACCGCGACGACGCTTGTTTCAGCGTTCCTTGGGGAACGTATTGTTCCAACGTCTCCAATGGATCGGGTTTGTTTGGATTTTGCTGCGCCGATATTTGATTTTGCTGCCCCGACAGGGGGACGCTGAAAACGCTTGCGGTCAAAAACGCCACGTTTCCTAAAAATCGACGGCGCGACAAATTGATCGACATCATGTTTCTCCTGTGAAAGTTGATGGGTAAAATTTGGAATTGTTCATAGTATCTGTTGCTCTTGGAGGAGTTTCCGAAAATGATCCCTTGCCCCCGAAAGGTTTCCGGACATTCCGCGAGCGTTCCGGCGCCAGCAACGAGGGTTCCGTCGCCAGCAACAAGATTTCTGTTGCCAGCAACGAGCGTGCCGTTGCCAACAACAAGAGTTCCGTCGTGTACGCCGAGCGTTCCGGTATGTGCGTCAAATGTTCCGGCGGGCAAAGGGACAAAAGGGGTTTTGAGGACTCGCTTTTCCGATTTTGGAAACTCATTTGGGGAATTTTTGTTCTTCTTTTTCTGAAATTTCACATTGTCCCAGAAGTCTCTCTTGTTCCAATTGTCCCTTTCATGTTTCTTTGGGGACTCGCTTTTTGAGACCGCAAACGTTCGCTTACCTTACAAAGTTTCCAATTCCCGTTGGGTTGCTTTGACTCCTCGCGCGAACATTTCGTCGCGTGCTTCTTTCCAAAATTCGCGGACTTTCGGGTCGGCGTTAGGATTGTCCTGAAACACGGCGTTGATAAAAGCGTCCGTCATGTCACGGGCGAGTTCCGGCGTAACGACGTCTTCGCCGAGGCAAAGACAATTCGCGCCGTTGACCACGCGGCTCAAAACCGCCGTTTTTATCGATTCGCACGCACAACCGAGAACGCCCGCAAACTTGTTAATACTGATCGACGCACCGGTTCCGCTGCCGCAAATATTGATCGCAAGTTCCGCCTCGCCGTTTTGCAACGCGTAAGCGACACGCTCGCCGGTGGAGGTATATTTGATAAAACGATCCGTCGCGTAACAACCGACGTCAATCACATCATGTCCTTGCCAGAGCAGATGCGCTTTGAGCGTTTCCTTGAGTTGAAATCCCTTGACCGGAGCGGCAATAACGATTTTCATTGGAGAGTTCTTTCTTTAGGCGTCGGATTTCCGTGTTGATTTACTCTGTTTTTCACGTCTTGCAAACAAACACTGGAATCTTTCGCCTCTATTGTTAATTTGTAACTATTCAGTTGCCTCGTGCGGATTTACACCCATCGCACTTTAAAATTTGTCTCTCACAAAGCAACCAAGAACACCGAGGGGTTCTAAAAAATAAATTCTTTGTGTCTCCGTTGCTTTGTGAGAAAACATAAATTGAAAGTAATTTTAGTCTATTTGGCTGGGCGACTGAATAGTTACGACGTTACTTTTTATCTTAATAGTTCTTGTCCTTTTGTTTCGCGAGCGAAATAAAGGACGAACGGTCCCAGTAAATACAAAAAACTTAAATAAGTGACGGCAACCGCCAGCGAAATTCCCCACGTTTGAATCCAACCGGTCAGAATTAAAATCGGCACGGCAAGCAGCCGACCGGCGTTAAAACAAAAGCCGGTTCCCGTTCCGCGCATTCGCGTCGGATATAATTCCGGGAAATATACCGCGTATCCGGCGTGCATTCCGGCGGTGAGAAATCCGAAAACGGGAAGTAATATCAACAACGGCGTTACGTTGTGAACGAATCGAAAAACGATAATCGTAATCGCGAATCCGCCGAGATGAAAAACCAGAAACGCGGCTCGCCGTCCGATTTTTTGCGAAAGCGGTCCGAAATAAATTTGTCCGATTCCAAGCCCGACAGTCAAAAGTACCATACCGAGCATTTCCCAACGTTTCAATTTGCTTTGATGTTCTTCAAGCTGTGCTTTGAGTGCGGCTTGCCCGTCGTTCGTTGTTTGATCGTATTTTTGAGGATTTTCGTCGATTATTGTTGTTACGGTTTGTTTTTTCACCACCGCAAGCAGCGCGTCTTTGCCGAACACATGCACGCCCCAAAACGTTGCCATCCCGATAGCCGCCAACGAAACGCCGATAATCGTGGAACGAAGTAATTCGCCGCGAAAAAGATCGGTCAGAACGCCGGTCTTTTGCGCCGCGTCGGTCTTCGCGAGTTCTTTCGCATGTTTCCAACTTTCCGGTTCGTGAATATAAAGCCGAACAAACAACACAAGCAGCGCGGGAATAAGTCCGATTGTAAAACCGAACCGCCAAGGAAGCGACGCCGGATCGACATATTGATTTGTCCAACTCATTGCGGGACCTTTGCACCATGCGATAAACGCCGGATTCCCGATTAAAAACGCGCCGACCGCTGCGGCGAGTAATGTTCCTAACGTTCCCGACGCATGAAAAATGCTGCTTGCCTGAGCACGTGCTTTGTCGGGAAAAACTTCCGCGACAAACGCGCTGGCAATCGCCCATTCGCCGCCGACTCCCAACGCGACAAGAAAACGCATCGCGGCAAACTGCCACCATTGCTGAGAAAACGCCGACGTCCATGTAAAAAACGAATACATTAAAATTGTAAACGCCATTGTCCGTTTTCGTCCGATTTTGTCGCTGATCACGCCGAACACAACGCCGCCTAAAGCGCCGCCCGCTAAAAATAAGCTAAACGCGATATTTTTATAAAGCGGAATCATTTTTTCTGTATCGACAGAACCATCAACCAATGAAGGCATCACTTCATTCATGCTGGAAACGAAAATTTGTCCTTCAAAAATATCAAACATCCAGCCGGTCAACGCAATCAATAATACGATCCATTGGTATCGTGCGATTCCTGTGTACCAGCGTTCTTGTGTTGAAGACATGAGATTGACTTTCTTGGCAGAGCTACAAAATTATTTCTTTGCAAGTTCACGGCAGGATTGTTTGATATGTTCCATGCCGAAACCGTGTTTTTCAAATAAGTATTCTTCGGTGGCGATTTCGCCGAAACGGTCGGGAACGCCGAGCCGTTTGACGCGAACCGGATAACGTTCCGAAAGCGTTTCGCAAACCGCGCCGCCTAATCCGCCAATCATGTTTTGATTTTCGACCGTTACTGCCGCATTCGTTTTGCGGACGGATTCAATCAAATCGTCTTCAGGAAACGGCTTAATACTCGGACAATGCAAAAGATCGACGCCAACGCCTTCTTTCGCTAATTCGTCGGCGACTTTCAACGCAAAATGCGTCATGTAACCGGTGGAAACAAGCGTAACATCGTTTCCATCTCGCAATTTTCGTGCTTTGCCCGGCTGAAATTGATAGTGTTCATCAAACACCGCCGGAAGTTGTTGACGAAGAAGCTGCATATACATTCCGCCATAATTTTCCGCCATGTAATGCAAAACGCTTCGCACTTCGTAAGCGTCGCACGGACTGAAAATTCGCATGTTCGGCATTGCTCGCATGATTGCAATATCTTGAAAGCACATGTGCGTTCCGCCGTTGGGACCTTGCGTAATACCGGGACCTGTGCCGATAATTTTGACGTTATTATTGGCGTAGGCAACGCTGATAGTAATTTGATCATAAACCCGCCGCGTTGCAAAACAGCAAAACGTCGCGCAAAAAGGGATTTTGCCGTCCGACGCTAACCCTGCGGCGACGCCGATCATGTTCGCTTCCGCAACGCCGATATTGATAAAATTCTTCGGATGTGCATTTAACACAATCGGATTCGTCCCAGACGCTTTACTCAAATCCGCTTCAAGACAAAATACATTCGGATTTTTTTCAATCAACTCGTTCAGGACATGTCCGTAAACAAGCCGGATTTCTTGTTCGTGTAAATTTTTTAAGTTCATAATAGGATATATTGTTTTAATAAGGAAGCGTAAAAGCGTCGCCTGACAACGCGGCGAGGTGTTGTTCGTGCGTTTGGGAGTCGGGAACTTTGATGTTGTGGCTTCCGGCGGCGTTTTCAAGGATTTTATTGCCGTATGCTTTTATCGTATGCGCGATAATCATGGTTGGCTTGCCGTTACGAAGCGATTTTGCATGCAGAAACGTGCGGCGAATGTCGTTTTGATCGTGCCCGAACATTTCTAAAACGTTCCAACCGAACGCCCGCCATTTTTCCGCAAGCGGTTCCAAGTCAAGAATATCCGCCGTAAAACCGTCAATTTGCAACTTGTTATAATCTGTCACGGCGATAAGGTTATCAAGTTTTTGATGCGGAGCGAATAAAGCGGCTTCCCAATTTTGCCCTTCATT
Organism: Planctomycetaceae bacterium; assembly: GCA_031267635.1. Classification (GTDB taxonomy): domain Bacteria; phylum Planctomycetota; class Planctomycetia; order Pirellulales; family Thermoguttaceae; genus WRMR01. The sequence goes on along the minus strand of JAIRYX010000320.1, from coordinate 8,373 downwards.
CGTTTCGCCGTCGCCGATAATGCAATACACATTGTTCGCGCGTCCGTCTTTTTTTGCCGCCAACGCCATACCGCTTGCGGCGGAAAGCCCTTGACCAAGCGAGCCGGTTGTCATATCGATTCCGGGAACCGTTCGCGCGTCGGCGTGACTGGGAAGTTTCGTACCGTCGGCGTTGAGGGTTCCGAGCCAGCTTTTCGGAAAAAATCCGCGATACGCCAAAACTGCGTATAAAATCGGCGCGGCGTGTCCTTTGGAAAGAACCAATCGGTCGCGTTCCGTCCATTGGGGATTGTTCGGATCAATCTTCATCACACGGTAATAAAGCGTCAAAATAATCTCGACCAACGAAAGCGCACCGCCGATATGACCGGAACCGCTACGGCAAATCATGTCGGTAACGACATAACGTAATTCTGCGGCAAGCCGGTCAAATTCATTTTCTTGAAGTGTTGTCATTTTTTATCCCATTGATTGTGATCGTATTTTTGTCTCGAAACAAACCAAATCATATAATATCCAAGCGAGGTTTTACAAAGTTTTGAAAGAGCGAAACAATAAGCTGCAATTCGATATTTGCACGCTCCCGCTAAAACGCACAATAAATTCTTGCCGCCGTCGTATAACATAATTCCGCCGGATGCGGCAAGGGTTCCATAAACAGATAATCGAAAATAATAATCGTTAACGCGATGGTGTAAAAAATCGCCGATAAGCATTCCCGCCGCTAAAAACGGCAATACGATAAGCAAAATAACGCCTGTCTTTTGCGTCCAAACATTCGTCGCCGTGTATTGTATCATCAATAGCGAATTCATAGTCAGCCACAGCATACAAAGACTGACACGGAACAACGATTTGTTCCTCAACGCTTTTGAAGCATAAACGACCACAAAAGGACCACCGCCGGCAAATGCGCCATGAACCAAGCCGCCGAAAAACAGTATTAACGACATGGCAATGTTTTTTTTCACGCTGTGATTAACAAGTTCCTGATCGGTCTCTGGCAGCTTATCGGTTTTGCTTTTCTTCCAATTTCTACATAGACCGTTGATTCCAATAATCATCATAAATATTGCGAGAAAAAATTTTAAATAAACGGGACTCGTTTTTTGAAATACAAACATTCCTAACGGCAATCCCGCTCCCACATGAAGAACGATGTAGATATATTCTTTCCAAACAATTTTTTTTCGCGACGTCATCACGACATATCCTGCAAGAATCCATGCCAATACCGCTAATACAGGCACGGCTTCTTTAATTCCCAATATCATTGTAACAAACGGAAGAGCGAGAACGGTACATCCAAATCCTGTGATTCCTTCAAGCAGATGCGTAACGAAAACAATGACGCCAATCAGTAAAATTTGATAGATATTATTCATCTCGCCTCAAGTTTCGTATAAATTTTTCTTAAATCCTCTTCCGTTACCGGGCGCGGATTATTGTTCATGAGCGGATGAAAACTTTCACGAATCAAAGTTTCCGTAAGCGAGGAATCAATACCGGCTTCCTGCAACGTGCATGGCAAACCGCCGCGGCGTTTTAAGAAAGCGATTGTTTGAATCATCGTTTCTATTTCGTCAAATCCGCAGAACTTCGCAAACTCTTCCATGCGTCCGTTCATTGCGGGCGCGTTGAATCGTATCGCTTCTTCCATCGTAAACGCGCAAGCCGCGCCGTGCGAAAGATGCAATCGATTCGACAACGGAAACGAACACGCGTGAATCATCGCGTTTTTCGGCAAATGAAACGCGATTCCCGCCGTCAATGCGGCGTAGGATAACGCTTTCCGTCCGGCGGCGGATTTGGGATTGTCGTAAACTTCGGGCAAATGCGCAAAAATAATCCGCGCGGCTTCTTTCGCTAACGTGTCGCAAATCGGCTGATGTTGTTTCGACCAATATCCTTCGATAGCGTGACTTAACGCATCCAAGACCGTTGCCGCCGTTACATGAATCGGTAGCGAAAACGTCAACGCCGGATCGACCACCGCGCAAACCGGATAAAACGACGGCGACGACATAGGGCTTTTGAAAATTTTTTCTTCATCGTCTAACACGGCAATCGGCGTCACTTCGGAGCCGGTGCCCGCCGTCGTCGGAATCGTCACAACTGGAATCGGTTTTTGCGAAAAAGTTTTTCCTTCGGAATGGTAAGCGCGAATACTCGCGTCTGTCGTTACCGCAAGGTTTGCCGCCGCTTTTGCCGTATCCATGGAACTTCCGCCGCCAATCGCGAGAACGGTTTCGGCGTTATTTTCCCGCAGCAATCGCGTTAACTCGTCAACATTTGCCACCGTTGGATTCGGACGTACTTTATCGAACACAGCCGACGGCGCGGTTTTTTCAATCAATTGCTGAATTTCAGAAACGCTACGAACAACAGAATCGGTAACAATCACAACTCGCCGTCCGCAAATTTCCGGTAATTCCGAAATCGACGCGGCGGCATTCAAGCCAAAATGAATTTTTGTCGGAAGATGAAATGTCCACATGATTAAAATTTGCCTCTATAAAGAGTCGCATATATATTTCGTATCATCGTAAAATTAGTTATATCAATTTCACCGGAAAATATTATTACAGCCCTTATTTATTAGGTTCCCTTAGTAGCTCCAAATTGCCACCAATATGTGCCCTTATTCCCTTATTTTTCGTTCAAATTTTTTTGATAAAAATTCATCATTTTATCAAATTCATCGGTAAATGTTTGTGTTTTATGATGTTGGGGCTGATTTAAAATATATCGACAAACTTTATCAATATCTCGTTTGGAAACGGAAAACGCCGAACAAGACGTTTGCCATCGAAACCAACCTAAACACATTTTGTTTTAGTTAATAAAATTCTCCGAAGCATTAACGATTAACGTTGCCAATTCTTTTTCACTTATCGCGGGATCGCGAGAAACAAGTATATGAACATGTTCTGGATTCGCATAAATGGCGTACAATTTGCATTGGTGGTGATTTATAATCCCCGTTATGTATTTTTCAATTCTGTCACGATACCGATTTTCAATGATTGGCAGTCGATCTTGCGTCGTGAAAACGAAATGAGTATAAAGGTGATTGTATGTTACTTCCATATCTAAACAATAAGGGCATAAGGGCGCATTTGAGGGCTTTGTCGGCTACTAAGGGAAACCTGATAAATAAGGGCTGCAATAGTAAAATCTTTCGGTGAAATTTGAAATAACTAAATATTTTTTCGCGTCAATCTGTAACATCTGTTGATAACAAAATCTTTAGTTCCAATTTAATTTTTTACAACTCAACTCGTTTTTGTTGTTGCGAAGATTCCTGCACGGCTTGCGATAAGCGGACGGCGAAACGTCCTTCAATTCCCGTGCAATGAATCGGCGATTCTCCGCGAATGATTTTTGTCATCCGAACAATCTGTTCCTCCAATTCAAACAATTCGCCGGGCGTGTTTTCTATCGGGACTTCACGAACAACATGACCGTCGAACGCTTTGAGAAAAAATTCAGGACTTCGCGTTCTATCCAACGCGCCGCTCCAATTTCCCCAAAGCGTTCCTTCCTCGCCGACAACTTTGACCGTTTGATGATGTTCAAACGCTCCGGTTGTTTGCGCAACGACAGCAAACGCTCCATCGGAAAATTCAATCTGCGCGCCGACATTTTCATGCAATCGTTGTTCGGAAGTCGTCGCGTTGGAAACGGCTGTTACCGAAACAGGCGACGAAAACCGCTCGAAATACCAACACGCCAAATCCAAAAAATGAATCGGCTCTTCCAATATCCAATCGCCGACACGTTGCGGATCGTATCGCCAGCCGTCGACGCCTTGACGAAACGGATTGCGCGACAATTCAATCAACGAGTAACGCGGTCGCCCGATAAATCCCGCGTCGATTTTCTCCTTAATTTTTCCCCACAACGACGAAAGACGAAACTGATGTCCCACCACAAGCGTTCGTTTTCTTTCCGCCGACAATCGAATTAAATCGTCGCATTCTTCCGTGTTGAGAGCAAACGGTTTTTCAATTAACAAATGTTTTCCCGACCGCAATACATCCGAACCGATTTGATAATGCAAATGATTCGGAACGACCACTGCGATAATTTCCGTGTCCGTCGCCAATAAGTCATGATAATCGGACAAAACGGAAACGTTCGGAAAATTTTTTCGCAACGTTGAGCTTACGTCGTCATTCGTTTCGGCAATGGCGGTGAGTTCCAGTTCCGCATGAGTAACAATTGCTTTCGCATAACATTGTCCCCACGCTCCGCCGCCGATGATTCCGTAATTTGTCATTTCGTTCCTGCTAATTTGTTTATTGACAATGGTTTAGGGAACGTCCCGAAAGCGTTTGAGGGTTTCCGAAACGATTTTGGGGAGTTCCCCCGCTCGGTTGGGGAGTCCCCCATTTCGGTTGGGGAGTTCCCCATTTCGGTTGGGGAGTTCCCCATTTCAGTTGGGGAGTCCCCCATTTGGGTTGGGGAGTCCCCCATTTGGGTTGGGGAGTCCCCCATTTCAGTTGGGGAGTCCCCCATTTCGGTTGGGGAGTCCCCCATTTCAGTTGGGGAGTCCCCCATTTCAGTTGGGGAGTCCCCCATTTCAGTTGGGGAGTCCCCCATTTTCAGTTGGGGAGTCCCCCATTTTCAGTTGGGGAGTCCCCCATTTCGGTTGGGGAGTTCCCCATTTCGGTTGGGGAGTCCCCCATTTCGGTTGGGGAGTTCCCCATTTCGGTTGGGGAGTTCCCCATTTCAGTTGGGGAGTTCCCCATTTCGGTTGGGGAGTTCCCCATTTCAGTTGGGGAGTTCCCCTTTTCTGTTTCTGAAGCTCCAAGCGACTTTTACTTCGCCTTCAACCGATTCTTTGAACAACGTCAATCGGATAGGGCTGATAACGTTCCGCAAACGTTTGCAGCGTATCGCCCCGACGTCCTTGAACAACCGTAACATGATGCGGCATTCCGTTCAGTAAAATTTGTTGAAAAAAACGTTTCACTCCGCCGCTGTGAACCTCGATCAAACCGGCGCACCCTTCGACAATTCTGTTCGGACGCCGCACCGTTCCTTCGCAAATTGCCAATCGATATTGATTTTCAAACCGCCAAATCCGAAAAAGCGTGACCGGCATTCCGATACGCAATAATGCGTCCACAACAAGCGGCTTTTGCGTGTTGAAATGCACGTCAAGCGTCGGACCGTCGGGCGTTCCTATCAGTTCGCAAATTTCAAACGGCGTTGCTCCGGCGTGCCAAAGGAGAATGGAGTTGTCGTCATGCTCAAGCCAATCGCTGTTGTATGCCGGAACGGGATTTCCCAGCGATTGAGCGATCAAACAACCAATCGCTCCGTCCACATCTCCTTCTTCGCAAATATTGATACCGTCGGACGCAAGCCGCGCAACGGCAAGATACGCCCAAACGCCAAATTCATTCGGCAGTTCGGGCCAACATCGCAAAGCCGCCGCGTCAAGCGATTCTTCTTCGATCATCTTTTTGACCGCCAAGTAATAACGCGATGAAATATTCCAATCGTGGTCGGAAACCGTTACGCCGGAACGAACCGGAATTTTCAACGCTTCCGCTTTTTGACGATCCGCCGCAACTTCCGAATCGGAAAACGAGCGAACTATCGCGTTAAATTCATGCAGTCCGAACCGTTTTAATCGAATGCCGAGCAATCGCTGCATTGCGGCGGCGTCAACCGCCATATTCAAAAATCCCGGCGCATGATCGCCGATCAACCCGACACGGGCATGACGCAGTTTTTTTGCCGTTGCCGCAATAAAAACCGCGTCGTTTAATTCGGCAATTGTCGCCGCGTCATTCGGCAAGCCGTAAACCACGAGCGGCGGACGACCAAGTTGACTCATTCCCGCCGCCCAATTATGCACGCCAACCAAGCCGCACGCGGAAACTTTCGGATTTTGCGGATTTTCAGGAGTTGCCCAAAGGATAACGGGCGCGTTCCATTCGGCAAGCAAAAGCGGCGCGAGATTTCCGTCGCCCATTGTCGGTTGAGCGACAATCAAAACTTCCGCACCGGCTTCTTTCGCGGCAAAAATCGCGTTTTTGAACGTGATTTCATCGGTAACAGGACTATAAAAAAACGGATGAAACGGCGAGTTTTCAAGCTGCTCGCGGATTTTCCGCTCAAGCAGCTCGCCCCATTCTCTATCAAATCCGGGTCGTTTACGTCCGATAAAAAAAACGGCTATTTTCATAAAGTTATTTTTGAGGGGCGGTTTTTATTAAAAAGGGACATTAGGGACGAAAGGGACTTGGGGAACATGATAAACGATGATTGTTAAAAAACGAAATTTTAAGTACGCGGAATCTATCATATTATAATTTTCGACAAGAGAAAGACCAGCCAAACGCATTTTCGTCAATTTGAACAAAAGTCACTCCTCTTTGAACAAAAAGACAGTTTTATCGTCTTGTCGTATCGGTCGGTGGTTTCAGTTTGACTTTTGGACTCACGTCGAATGTCGCGGTTGTTTTCCTCTGAACTTCCAATCGTAACGGCGATTTTGCCGGATCGGAAAAATCCTCTGAAACAACCATAAATGAATTTTTAGCAATTTCATCCGTGAGTTTATTATATTCCGCAATTTCTTCATCGGTATTCACTTTCGTTGGTAACGTGACGTCGGGACCTTCGATTTTCGATACGGCGATAATATATTTTCCCGCCGGAAGTCCTTTATATCTTCCTTCGGTCAACAACCGGACTTTTCCCGACTTGTCGGTTTGTCCGCCTGCGGAATACGGCACGACGGCGTAGTCTTCGCTGATGACAAGAACATTCGCGTTAGCAAGCGGCGAACCGTCTTGCGTGATTGTCAAAACGGTTTCGTAAAGTTTCGGCATTCCCGGCGGCAGTTTGTCGCCGCATCCGAAAAACGCAAACAAGAGGAAAAATAAAATAAATGGTTCGAGTTTTCGCATAGCTAAATTTATCGTGTAAAGAATTGTTTTTGAAAAAAATGAAACCAAAGTATTTCCCCTCACATCACGGAAGCGTAACCGATTCGCCGCCGCCAATACTTCCCAACGCGCCCCAAAGACCATAAGGACTTGGTCCCGAAGTCGGTCCTTCGCGCGAAACCGGATTCCCATTGGGCAAACTCAAATTCGCATTGTCGATAGTGTCTGTTACGAAGTGAACAGAACCATCTAAAAAGAGGATATTGACTCCGCCGGTGTGATAAGATTGCGCGGTATAAATTTGCGCTCCTGTGTGATCATCACCTCCAGCCGAACAGTTAGGACCATTCGGTTGTACAACTGTGCTAAATCCTGTACTCGGCGTGCGTCCGTCAGAATACCAATGTCCTCGCCAAACTGATCGAAAAAATGGACTACTTGCTTGAGGATTAAGATATTTTCTATCGCTACTGCTGACGGCAACCAAAACGCATCCATTGCGAACCGAACCGCCGAGATTCGCGGCGGATGCGTAAGTTCCGCCTCTTACCTCCATTGACCTTGCGGCATTGGGAGCTGATTTAATAGACGTTGTGGTTGATTCGCCTGCGGCAACCGTATTGCTTGTTCCATCGGTAATATTAGCAAATGTCTTTTGTTCATGAGGAGCAAAAACGCAACGAATTCCAGCTTTGACAGAATTGTTAAGCGTTTCCTCTACTGAATAAACAGTACTATCCACCGCGTCGCCGTGGCAAAGAAAAACGTTTGTTCGTGCGCCGTTGTTTCGTCCGGGTTCATAAGCGTAAGGATCGGACGGGCAAAGGAGCGTTGAAATAGTTCCGCAGGTAGCGCTTTGCAAAAGCCGTATATTTTCCTGCGTTATTGTTGCCGGAGCAAACGCGCCAGATCTTCCGCCTTCCGACGTTCCATCGTTGTAGCAACCCCAATACGGTTTGGCAAGGTTGCCAACCGGCGTAGCGGACGTCGAGGCAACCGCTTGAACCGCTTCATAACGCGCTTGCTGTTCCATGAACGGCAAAAGAAAAACGTGTGCGCTCCACATCGTCGATTGATCGTTTCGCCATTGGACGTCGGCTTCATTTTTTGCGTCCCGATAATAGTTGTAGGGACGGCTTAAATTTCCGGCATGCCAAGTGGCGGCTGGAAATTTGTTTTGCGTCTCGTGATGGTTGTGCATCGCCAATCCGAACTGTTTGAAGTTGTTAGAACATTGCATTCGCCGCGCCGCTTCTCTTGCCGCTTGAACCGCGGGTAAAAGAAGCGCAATCAAAATTCCAATGATTGCAATCACGACAAGAAGCTCCACCAACGTAAACGCGCGGGTAAGGTTGCAGGTTGCAGGTTGCAGGTTGCAGGTTGCAGGTTGCAGGTTGCAGGTTGCAGGTTGCAGGTTGCAGGTTGCAGGTTGCAGGTTGCAGGTTGCAGGTTGCAGGTTGCTGGT
>JAIRYX010000292.1 GCA_031267635.1 Planctomycetaceae bacterium | reverse complement strand
TATTATGCGGGTTTTGATGAAAAGACGCTGTATTTGGGAAAATTCATCGACGGCAAATGGAATCAGCTTGCAACATATCCTCTGCAAAAACTCGAATGTAAAATCGAACCGAATGTATGGAATCAAATTCGTGTCGAAGTGCGGGGTTCTCAAATCAAAGTATGGTTTAACCGCATGCACGAATCGGCAGACAGCGAAAACGGTTTGCGAATCGTTTACACCGACGACGCTCCGATAACCGCAGGCTCCGTCGGTTTGCGGACATTCAAACGCCATGCAACATTTGATAACGTGATTGTTCTTCCGGTAAGAAAATGACCCGTTAAACGGCATGCAGATAACGCTGATTACAGTGATTTACGCAGATTTGCAACTAATCATCTGTGTACAAATTTTCTGATTATTTCGTTTTCGGGGGACAATATTTGAAAGCGCAATAGAAAACATATGGTGTCAGTTACCCAAGCCAAGTAAATCCGCACGTGGTAGCTGAATAGTTAAAATTTTTCAAAGAGAAATGTATTTTGGTTTAAAGTCGCAAATGCGGCGTTATGTTATTTCCGTTCCATTCAACATGTGGAGTTGTGCAAGAAATACGCAAGCGGAATTTTTATGTGTTCTCGACGTTGCTTGTCCTGTTGAATTGGAACATTAAATATCATTAACTGTACGGTTCGGTTTTATTGAAAAATCTCCGCAAAAAAGAATTGCGAAAAAAGGTTCTGAAACTGTTCGTATTGCTTAATGGTTTAGTTTTTTTCAACAAAGTTTGTAAAATAATTTTGAAAAATATCAGGATTTCATTTCTTCGACGTGCTTTGACATGAAAACTGGTATTTGGAATCTGAAACCTTAAAGGAGGAATCAAATGATACTACCCACATTAGTTCTTGTCACTTCAATGCAATTTGCCGATCCGCAAAGCGGCGCGAGGATCGACGATTTGAGCCATGCGTCATGGCGAAACGTGCCAATTCCAGAGTCGGTACAAGCTTCGGTGAAGCCGGTGGTTTACACGAAGCAGTCCGATGAACCGCAAACTGATGTTGTAGGGAACAACACAGCGTCTCGCGTTCCGACAAATTCTTCTGCTCCCAAAGGGGAATATCTTTTGGACGTTCCCGATCCGGATCTTGTTGATCAGGAAAATAACATCGACAACCAAACGCCGACAGTTCCGTTATTGTCAGAGCGAAATTCCAACACATACACCGCCAACAAATACAATACGGAACTTTCTGTTGCGTCTCAAGGTTTCGGTATGGAAACAACAAGCGGTTTGGGCGGATATTCTTCTGAACGTATGGCAGAGAACTTGACTGTCATTAACGGTGACGATGTTTTAACTCGCGGAAAAGTGGAATACGACAAAGTCTCGCGACTCAGCGCGCCGATTGGCGGAAACGTGCTACAACTGCAAACGCCGAAATATGATAAACAAGGCAAACTCGTGAAAAATTCCGCAGGCGATCCGGTTTGGGTTGATTTAGTTCGCGGAGTGATTTTGTATAAAGGACAACAAATCTGTTTAATTGATGATCAATATCCGAAAGCACAATACGAAGTTGCGACGATAAAATTGAAAGTCGCAAAAGAAGAAGCGGCAAAAGATATTGATATCCGTAGTGCGCAGAAAAAATATGAAACCGCGCAGCGAAGTGTCGATCGCGCTTACGAAATCAGCGCCCGGACTCCTCAGGCAATTTCTCCGGCGGAAGTTGACATATTAGTTTTACAGCGCGATCAATCCTTGCTGGACATAGAAAAAACGCAATCGGATCAAGATACTCGTCGGCAGGAAGTCAAGGTTCAAGAACAGGAAGTCGCTGTTGCATCGACGCAGCTTGCCCTTCGCCGCGTGAAAACGCCGTTTAATTCGATGGTCATTAACGTTGTCACACAGGAAGGAAGTTATTTGCGGGAAGGCGATCCGATTGCGGAAGTCGCGCAGCTTGATAAGTTGAAAATTGCCTGCACGGTGGACGGAAAAAAACTCCGTCCGGAAGATATTGACCAAAAAAAAGTTACGGTAACGGCAAGTTATCCCAACGGTCAAAAAGAGAACTTTGATGGTTTTGTCCGTTACGCCGCGTCAAGCTATAACGACATGAAAGAGTTTCAAACGGAAATTGAAGTAACAAACCGCAATATCAACGGTTACTGGCTGCTGAAAGAAGGCGACTTTGTGGATCTGGCGATTCATTTAAAGTAACAAAGGTAAGCATCTATATTTCCACCTAATTTTCCGAATAAAATAACCTCATTAGCAAAAAGGTTTTCCACTCACCAACCTCATAACGTCATTATTCCTCTTTTTTATAAAGATTAATAAAATAAAATCCCGACATTTTGATTTGATGAATATCGAAGAGAAGAAAATTTTCTTCAATATGCGAACGGGAAATAAGAATACGTATAATGAATCAACAATTCAACGAGGTTTGGAATGTGTGAGGGGCTTTTTGCTATCGAAGTTGTTTTGTTAAAATAGGTGGAAATACGGTTTGGTATGGTCAGTTACATTACCATCGGAAAACAAAAAATTCGCATGAATAAATATGAAATAATTTTCTATTGAAGTAATAACGGATCACGTTTCCGCCAATGCGCTGGGATATGAAATTTCATGCCCCAAAGTCCTTCTTGTCCTTAAATGTCCCTTTTTTAATGGAATCCGAATTTAAAAGTGCGAGGAGTATAACTTGCAAATCTTTGAATTTAAGGAAAAAACGAATGTGGAAAAAATTATGGCACGCACTTTTGCAAGTTAAAGAAAAATCGCAAGTTGAAAAACCTTTACAACTTGAAGGAGATTTTCAATCGGTTGAAAAATTTTTGCGAGCACTTGAAACAGGCACGCTCGACGAAGTAAAAACACTCGCCGAACAAGTGAGGAATATAAACGCAAAAATGGATACTTACGGCAATACTCCGCTTCTTTTAGCGGTGACAAATAATGCTCATATTGACGTGTTGAAATTGTTGATTGAGAAAGGTGCAGATGTAAATGCCAGAAATGATTACGGCGCTCCGCTTCTTGTAGCGATGGCAAATAATTCTCATATCGACGTGATGAAAATTTTGATTGAGAACGGTGCAGATGTAAATGCCAGAAATACTTACGGCAATATTCCGATTCATTATGCGGCATGTAATCCCGATGTTGGCGTGCTGAAATTGTTGATTGAGAACGGTGCAGATGTAAATGCCAGAAATGATTATGGTACTCCGCTTCTTTTAGCGGTGGCAAATAATTCTCATATTGACGTGTTGAAAATTTTGATTGAGAACGGTGCAGATGTTAACGCCAAAGACAAAGATGGTAAAACACCGCTTTTCAATGCGATTAAACGCCATAATTTCGAGATTGTCAAATATCTTGTTGTAAAAGGGGCTGGTGTAAACACGAAAAATAATGACGGCAATACTCCGATTCATTCTGCGGTAGGATATTATTCCGATGATTCCGGCTTTTTGGAATTTGCGATTTTGGACTTATTGGTTGAGTATGGGACAGAAGTTAATGCAAGAAGCAACAATGGTTGGACTCCGCTTATGTTTGCGACAATGCGAGGCGATTTAGATGCTGCGAAATATCTTGTTGATGTCGATGTAAAAAACAACGATGATAGAACAGCTCTTGATATTGCTTTCAGAGAAGAAGTCAGAAATTTCCTCCGCATTGTAGAAGAGTTAGAAACAGATGAACCTAAATGAAAAAAATGGTAAAACCGTTCACAGAGCGGGTTTTAAAAACGTGAAAGGTTGTGAAAGATTAGTTTCTGATTAAATTTTGAAAAAATTTAGATCGGTAAGTCTCTCGTAAAACACAATATCAATAAAAGATTTATGGTTACATTAGCTGATAGTTTAGTTTCCAGTTCCGCACGCAAACTGCCGATTAAGGTACGTCCCGATGTTGTGGGAAAAAAACAGCAGTATCTCGGACGCAGTTATTGGGTGGTCAAAGACCCTATCGGTTCAAAATATTTTCGGTTTCAAGAAGAAGAATATGCGATTTTGCAGATGCTCGACGGGACGCGAAGTCTCGACGAAGTGAAGGAAAAATTCGAACAAGATTTTCCACCGCAAAAAATTACGTTAGAAGAATTGCAAAGTTTTACCGGACAGTTGCATCAAAGCGGATTGATTATCGCCGCCGTGCCGAATCAAGGGCATCAACTCAAAAAACGCGGCGATAAGAAAAAGAAAGAAATGCTTTGGGCGACGGTCAGCAATATTCTCTCGGTGCGTTTCAAAGGATTCGATCCCGATCGCCTGCTGACATGGTTGGAACCGAAATTTCGATTCATGTTTCATCCTGTTGTCGTCTTTCTGACGCTTGCGACATGCCTGACGGCTTTATCGCTAGTTATGATTGAATTTGATTATTTCCGCTCGAAACTTCCGGAATTTCGAGAATTTTTCGGCGTAAAAAATATCTTTTTATTGAGTTTGACGCTCGGCATAACGAAAATTATTCACGAATTTGGACATGGAGTTACCTGCAAACATTTCGGCGGCGAGTGCCATGAAATGGGAGTGATGTTGTTGGTTCTAACGCCGTGTCTTTATGTAAACGTCTCCGACTCATGGATGCTTCCGAGTAAATGGAAACGCGCGATGATTGGTGCGGCGGGCGTTTATGTCGAATGTTTTATCGCGTCGATTTGCACGTTTCTTTGGTGGTTTTCGCAGCCGGGATTGTTCAATTACCTTTGCTTGAACGTAATGTTCGTGTCGTCGGTCAGCACTATTATTTTCAATATCAATCCGCTACTGCGATATGACGGTTATTATATTCTGGCGGACATGATTGAAATTCCGAATCTTCGACAAAAAGCGACCAAAATTCTTTCAAAAAAATCAATGGAATGGTTTCTCGGCATGGAGCAGCCGGATGATCCGTTTTTGCCGAAACGAAATCAAATGTTATTCGCGTTTTACACGGTCGCCGCCGTGTGTTACCGATGGGTGGTGATGGCGTCGATTTTGTTTTTTATTTACAAAGTGTTTGAACCGATTGGTCTCAAAATCATTGGTCAAGTCATTGCGGCGATGTCGCTGTACGGTTTGCTTGTGATGCCGATTGTCAAAATTGTCAAATTTTTCTGGGTTCCGGGGAGAATCTACAAAGTGAAACGAGTACGATTGTTTTTATCGTTAGCGGTTTTGTTTGGTATTATCGCGTTTATTTTATTTTGTCCGTTATCGTATAATGTTTATGGTCCGATGACGGTGATGCTGCAGCGCAATTCCTCGCAAATTTATGTTCCGTCGAAAGGCGGCGTGTTGGTGGGGATTCATGTCAAATCCGGTCAGCAGGTTCCGGCTGGAAAAACATTGGCGTCGCTGCGCAACAAAGATTTAGAATTGGAATGGGAAACAGCAAAGAGCCGTGAAGAAATCGCCCAAATGGAACTGGAGATTCTTGAACGTCAACAATACAATGACGAATCGGTTGTGTCGAGTATTCCCGCGAAAAAACGCGAGATTGAAACGTACCGCATGCAAAAACTTGAACTACAAGACGAAATGAATAAACTAAAACTTACGTCTCCAATTTCCGGAACGATCATCCCGCCGGAATGGCGGCGACTGAAAGAACAATCGGAAGAGGGCTTTTTGCCGTCATGGTGGGGAACACCATTGGAAAATCCGCAAAATCTCGGTGCGACGCTTGAACCCGGTACGCTTTTTTGCGAAATCGGCGATCCGAAAAAAGTGGAAGTGGTTATTATTGTTAATCAGTCGAAAATTGATTTTATCGCCAAAGGACAACGGGTAGAAATGAAATTTGAAGAACTTCCCGGCAGAACGTTTCATGGTGACGTCATTGACATTGAACATCGTCAGATGGCGTCAATTCCGATTCAATTGACAGTAAAAGGCAAGGGAGAAATTGCCACATCGTCCACGCCCGAAGGTCTTGAAAAACCCAGCTCGCCGTCGTATCGCGTTAATGTTCTGCTTGATCTTGATTTCGATAACACGTTAATTTCGGCAGAGAATCCATTGATTAAAGTTGGTATGACCGGACGCGCCAAAATCCACGTTGCCCCGCAAACGCTCGCAATTCGTGCATGGCGGACGATTACAGAAATTTTCAGCTTTAAGTTGTAATGTTTGTAATCAATGGCTTTAATGTAACTATTCAGTTTTATAGAATTCTCTTATTAGCCCGAATTGCACCGCCAAGTACGGATAATTTATGCAGTTGCCCGGTCCGAATTGATGTGGTTTGAACGACTGAATAGTTACTTTAAGACAATGTTGATCGTTTGTCATGTCTCAGGAATTTCTCTTATTCCTTAACTCTCTTTTTTAATGACAACCGAATTTCAAAGTATGAGGAGTATAAACATTTATTTTTCTTCCGTAATCACGACCACTTTCATCGCATTGAGGAACGTGAGAATCCGTTGCGGATCGACTTCGCGCCAGCCGGAAACTTTATGGCTTAAAATAACAATTTTCAATTGCTCAAACGCTTCTTTGAGGTCTTCCGGCAAATCCTTCATCTGTTTCATTTGAGCAAACGCTTCCGCCGGAGATGAAAACTCGCCCAAACTATTCGCGGAAAAATTGTCTGCGCGGCTGTCGCCGGAACCGTTGTTGGAATGTTTTTTGCGGTCTTTGTCGTGATCTTTGTTCTTATTTTTGCGATTCGGTTCAACGGATTTGAGATTGCCGTCCAATACCGTGTCAGAATCGTTGTACGTGTTTACGTCTTCGTCCTGTTCCGACATGATTATTTCGGAATCACGCGGTTTTTGTCCTGCCGGAGAGCCGATAGCTTCCCATCGTTTCAACCGCATCGTCGCCACCGACCATTGATTCCCTGAAGCGTCGGTCAACCAATTTTCCGCGTCGTCCCAATCGAGAACAGCTTGAAAATGACTCCAAAACAAACCGGTGTATTGCGTGAACGTTTCGCCGAACCGCTCATAGACACGACGCAAACGCCCGATGTGCTGTCCCGATACGCTACCGATTCGTTTGGCAAGCGATTCGTCGGAATAGACCTGCCGCGGAAGATTGTTTTCAGCAAGTTTTGCCCGCCAAAGAAAAATCAATTTCCCTTTTTCCCAGTTCGTCATGCTGATCAGGCGGTTCCACGACGCAATAAAATCGTTGGAAACCTCGACAACAACCGGCGATTGCAACACTTCCGCGTCAATTGTTTCCTCGTCGCCTTCAATGTCGCTGACAAAATCATTTTCCTGACGGCGTACCGATTTTTGAGATGCGCGGGCAGATTGAGCAAGCGTTTGCGTTCCGGTTTCGACAACATCAAACGTCGGCGACCAATCTGAAACGGAATCGTCGTTCGGGTCATAATCCATATCAAACGGCGGTTCGTCCGAAAAATGCGGGGAAGGGATACTACTCATGATAACAATTCCTCAAAATAAAATCAGCAGACACACTAAACAAACGACGTCTCAATATCATAATAGTCGTTCATTACTACAGACAACCTGTCCATTATATCGCCTTTGTTTAAGTTGGCAAGAGAGCGAATGATGCACTGGGCATCAGGGGGTGTAACATCACTACATAAAACAATTTCTTAACGTGGTTTGCTGTTTAGAAAGAGTATTAGAAAGAGCATAGGTATCAACGAGGTTAGCGTTTTCATTGCACGACAAAAGAAAGAAGAGATAAAGAATATCCACGCTTAAAAACGCACCGCAAATTTCGCCATACAACACAAACATCAAAACAACAAAGAAACGCCTGCGCAAGCAGTATTAGAAATTGGAGGACTTCTGGGACAGGCGAAGTTTTGCTCCGATCATGTTTTACAACTTATACTCTTTGATTTTTCGATACAGCGTGCGTTCTCCAATACCGAGCATTTTGGCGGCTTCTTCACGGTTGCCGCCGGTGACTTTGAGCGTTTCGGAAATGAAAAGTTTTTCAACCGTGTCGAGCGAATTGCCGGTGAGCGCGGCGAGCGTCGTTTCGTCGTTGAGCGGGCTGTTTCCCAGATTTTTCGCCGCAGAAGCGTTTCTCAACGGCATAGTAAATTCGCTTCCGGCGATAATACCGTCGCCAAACGTTACGGTATCTGCTCCGGCGTTGTTCGCAATAATCGTAGTTGTTGTCACCGCCGGGTTTGTTGTTAGTATCGCAGGAATTTCTCCGCCGAGTAATTCTTCCGGCAGGTCGTCCAGATCGAGCATTTGATCAAAATCGACAACGACCATACTTTCCGCGACGTTCCGTAACTGCCGCACGTTTCCGGGCCAATCAAACGCCAATAGCTTTTTTCTCGCCGCAAGCGAAACGCCGCGAATCGTTTTGCCGTATTTTTTTGCGAACAGCTTGACAAAATGGTCAACGAGAATCGGAATATCCGCGCCGCGTTCTTGAAGTGTCGGAATACGGAGCGTGACGACTTTCAGCCGATGATACAAATCCTGCCGGAATGCGCCGGTCGCGATTGCCTCTTCCAGGTTGCGGTTCGTGGCGGAAAGCAGCCGCACATTGACTTTAATCACATCGTTCGATCCAACCCGCGTAATTTCGCCGTTTTCCAGCACGCGCAAAAGTTTAATCTGCGTCGGCATCGGCATATCGCCTACTTCGTCGAGAAAAAGCGTGCCGCCGTTTGCATATTCAAATTTGCCGATTCGGTCGCTCGCTGCGTCGGTAAACGCTCCTTTGATATGCCCGAACAACTCGCTTTCAAGAATACTTTCGCTCAACGCGGCGCAATTCAACGCGACAAACGGACGGCTTTTGCGAGGCGAATTTTGATGAATCGCCTGCGCGAACAATTCTTTTCCCGTTCCGGTTTCGCCTTGAATAAGCACGGTCGCGTCGGTCGGCGCGATTCGTTTTAAGCGGTCAACCACCGCAAGCATCGCGGGACTGCTCCCGATAACGCCGCCGAATCCGAATTTCTCGTCGAGCCGTTGCAGCAACTCCAAATTCATCCGACGAATCCGCGAACTTTCGCCCGCTTTTTCCGCCAACGTACGAATTTGTTTCAGGTCGAGCGGCTTTTGCAGATAGTTGAACGCACCGCGGCGCATCGCCTCGACCGCAATTTCGACCGAATTATTCGCCGTCATCACAATCACTTCGGATTCTTCGGACACGGCTTTGGCGGTCTTCAAAATTTCGAGACCGCTGTTCTCGCGTTCCAGCATCAGATCGGTGATAATCACGTCGAAATAGTACGAGTTGATTTCCTTCATTGCGTCCGCCTGCGAATGCGCAATATGGCAATCGGCGCCAATTTTTTCCAGCGACGCCGCCACAACCTCCGCGTGCGATTCTTCGTCGTCCACAACCAATATTTTTAACGGCGGTTCCATAAAACATCAAAGGTAAAAGTGAGAGAAAACATCAATAGTTATTATTGTAGAAGAAAGTAGAAAAAATACAAGAGAAAACGCGATGACTAACGCCTTATTGACTCCATGTCAAACAATCCATCCTCTTGGAACCGTCCGCACGGTTTTCCAACGAGCGGCGGCTGACGAGTTTGGAGTTTCCGCAATGAAAAAGACTTTAGGGAGAGCGGCAACCGTCTGCAAAGGTTACTCATAAGCTTTCAAATCGAGTCGCTGAAAGTCGTGGTCTTTCCCAAAGCCGCCGGATCATGTTCCGGAGCCGTTGGGACTTGTCCCAAATATTTCATCGCATAAGACGGATATTTCGGCGTGTACGCCAAGAGTTCCGTCGCAAGCGACGAGCGTTCCGGCGTGTACGCCGAAATGCTTTTGCTTCAGGGAGAGCATTTTTAACGCGGAGATTTACGCGGAACGGGCGTCTGCCCAGAAATTAGGGCAGACACGAAGGTCTGCCCCTACGTATTGATTCGTCCCACAAGTCCTCAACGTTCCTTTTGTCTCATTGCCCGTTGTCTCATTGCCCATTGTCTCATTGCCCGCCCCTCTTGTCCTGTGGACTGCCTCCTGTTATTGATTGATAATAGGAAGCGTTTCGTTCATACTGCCGGTGCGGTAGCCGAGCAGATCCACTGAAATATAGGTGAAACCGATTTCGCGGAAACGGCGATGAATTTGCTCACGCAACGGCTTTTCGGCGAGTAGGCGAAAACCGTTTTCGTCGGTCTCGATACGCGCCAGCTTCTCGTGGTAACGCACCCGCACCTGCCGAAAGCCGGCGTTTAATAAGAATTGTTCCGCTTGATCAATCATAGCCAGCCGTTCTTTGTTAATTGTTTCCCCGTAAGGAAAACGCGACGACAGGCACGCAAAACTTTGTTTATCCCATGTCGGCAACCCGCGTTTTTGGGAGAGTTGGCGAATGTCGCTTTTCGATAAATTCGCATGCCGCAAGGGGCTGTGAATCCCCAGCTCCGCGACTGCCTGCAATCCCGGACGATAGTCGCCGTCGTCGTCCGTGTTGGAACCCTCCGCGATATGCTCAATGCCGCGCGACGCGGCGATAGCACGGATTTTCGTAAACAGTTCCGTCTTGCATAAATAGCAGCGATTGACCGGATTCTTTGAAAAGCCCTCAATGTCCAATTCCTCCGAATCCACAAGGATGTGATCGACGCCGTTTTGCCGCGTAAAAGCACACGCTTCTTGGAGTTCGCGTTCCGGGAAGCTGCAAGAGCGGGCGGTGACGGCAAGCACATTCCCTCCCAACACGTCGCTCGCCGTTATGAGCAGGAAGGTTGAATCAACGCCGCCGGAAAACGCCACCGCGACTTTTCCGAGATTCTTGAGATACTGCGTTAAGCTGTCGTATTTCGTTTCAAGTGTTTCCATGATGATTTGGGATCTCTTTGAATGATTATTGCAGGGACAAATGGGACGCGCGGGACTCTTTTGGCAGACAGTACGTCTCATTCCGGAACTCCCCGAATTTCTAATACTTCCTTTTAATGTTTCTCACACGTTTTGTCAAGTGCGGGAGAGGAGCAGGCAATGTGATACAAGCAACCAAAGGAAATCCGGGGACTTCCGGGACAAGTGAAGTTTTTGGAAAAAGAGTTCCCAAAATCGGAGAAAGAAGACCGGAAATCAGAGAAAGAAGACCGGAAATCGGAGAAAGAAGACCGGAAATGAGAGAAAGAAGACCGGAAATGAGAAGAATGAGTCCTAATATTCCCCAAGTCCCTTGAGTCCCAAAAGTCCCTCGTGTCCCTTGTCCGCGGAGCTTCCGGTAAAAACCGACAGGAACTTTTCCGTTACGATTTCCAACAATATTCCGATTATTATTAGGAATGATCGCTCGAAAGAGCTTTGCGAGCCGCTCCCGAAGGAAAATGAGTTCTCTGCGAAGAAAAATAAGTTTTCTGCGAAGGGAAATGTGCCGTTCCCGCGAAGGAATGAGAGATTCCCGCGGGGGAATGAGAGTCTCCCGCGGGGGAATGAGAGTCTCCCGCCCGGGAATGAGAGTCTCCCGCCCGGGAATGAGAGTCTCCCGACCGGGAATGAGAGATTCCCGCGGGGGAATGAGAG
>JAIRYX010000228.1 GCA_031267635.1 Planctomycetaceae bacterium | reverse complement strand
ATGCAACGATCGTACCGCTTGTTTCACGGATGAATAATTTAATTCTGGAAATTATTCCGCCCCGACCCGATTTGGAAAAACTGAAAAAGGATTTGGTCGGACGGAAAATCGCAGAGGGAGCAAACGGTTATCGTAAAAAAGATTGGTATTGGGAAATAAAATCAACCACCGAATTGAAGAACGTAGATATCAAAAACACAAGCAACAATGGCGAAGATTATGTGCTTGACGTATATTTGATTTTACAGGGCGAAAATACCGACTACAACGCTAATGTAAAGATATATTATGTGTTGCGGCAATACGATGACTGGACGATTGACATGATTGAAACCCAACATAAATACCACGACGTAGACATAGAATTTGCTCGGACGGTTCTGAACAAAATCAAGCATCGTCTTGAAACTGAAGACTTGAATCCCGAAGAAAGTTTTCAATTGACTCGTACTTATAACGCTATTATGGAAAAATACATGCAATATGTCAACGATTCAATAAATCAGAACGCTATTATGGAAAGATACATGCAATATGTCAACGATTCAATAAATCAGAACGCTATAATAAACAAAAAACATAAAGTCCCGCAGTAAGGAGTGAATAGGAGAAACCCGAAAGCCCTAACAGAGTAGGGAAAAAATTTTAATTAAATGTAATAATAAGTGAGTATAAAGTCCGAATAAAGAGCGGACGTAAAACAAAATAGAAAATGAAAAAAGTATTTTTAATAATAATTTTATGGAAGACGAAAGAAAAAAATCCAAATTTTTGGTAGTCATTTTTTGGCTAAGTACACTCGGTTGTTTTGCCTTTGGGTATTACAACACGGTAGAAGCATTCCGCACTTACGGCGCTTTTGGAATTGATAACCCTGTTGGCAATTGGTTTATCGCACTAATCCCTTTGGTAATGGTTTTCGGGGGCTATCTTGCCTCTGTACAGGGCAGACGAAAAATGCTCTATCTCTATCTTGCAGGCGAAATCATATTTTTTGCTGCCAATCTAACTTACCTTTATCCGCAAAAATTGGGGAGAATTTTGGTAAACGAAGAAGCACAAATGTTGAAAGATTCTGTGACGGTTTATCAGGGAAAACTTGATAAAATTGCAAACAAAGGTGATTCTTATTCTTTGGCAAAATTGCAGAGATTAAGAGAGTTTCAGTCAAATCTTTTGACTGAAATTAAAGACCGCAACGGTTTTGGACAATATGCTACCGAACAGTTGAAACACTACAACGAGTTGGCAGGAACAAGTTACACGCCGGAACGCTATGTTGGGAAAACACCCGAAGAACGTCAAAAGTATTATGACGACTGGAAAAAGAAAACCGACGAGGGTATTAAAAATTTCATTGTTCAGTTAAACGGTAACGACAAGTCGGCTGAAAAAATAGTAACTGCTAAATATGAAATGGACGTGATTGCCTTTGAATATAATCCAAAATTGGAAATTATTCTCGATGATAAATCCAAAGTGATTCTTTCGGAAGACGCTATTGCAAATAATTCGCAGATAGCATTATTAGAGGATTTAGCAGGAAAACTTGACAAAGTTGCACTTGATGTTAATTCCGTAAAACAACCTGCACCGTTCAATAAAATTATTGATATGGAAAAAGGAATATCTTTTCCAAAAACAAAAAAATTAGGAGATATGGACTTTGCTTTTATCTCTGCTATTGACCGTATCAACAAATTAGACACTTGGATTGTGATTATTCTCTGTTTCTTTTTCGACCTGCTCGGACCATTTCTTTTCTATTTCTATTTGAGAAATGAAGAAGACGAGTTTGACAGCGCAGGAGTTGATAATTGGGACATACCCTGGTGGAAAAAACTTTTCGGAATACAGTAAAATCAAATTATAAATTTTAAAAACTAATAAAAATGCCACAAGTACCTACAAATTTCAAATACAAAATTGTCGGAAACAATTTGATTACCGATTTTGAAGAAAGCGAAATCTTAAAAGATATTGCTTTGAGAATACAGCACGGTCGCCGTCTGATTATTCCTATCGGATTGCCTCAAGCGGGTAAATCTATGTTTATCGCTTCGTTGATTGCCTATGCTTTCAAACGCAAATCCGATGGTAAAGATGGCGATAACTCGTGTAATTTCAGCCACGTTTTTCCAAAGGAATATTCAGGTGTAAAACAGATTACCAATGCGTTGGATAAAAACGACACGTTACCTTCAACACGTTCCAATGAAATTACGATTATTGATTTGGATATGAAGTCGCGCTATCGCAAACGTCCTATTCATATTACGTTGATTGATCTTGCGGGCGAAGATGTTGAACGTCTTATTGGCAAACGCGAAGACACCGAAGGCACAGCCGCAAAAATCAAAAAAATTCTTGCCGCCTGCGTTGCTAAAAAAGCCATTTTCGCAATTATTACGCCTGTCGAAAGCGGAACCGTGTTAGGACAGAGAAGCGATTTTGATACCGAAGAAGACAGCGAAATGAAATCATTTATTGACGACCTGCACCAAAACAATCCCAAACTGTACAATATGACAAAGTTCCTTTTTGTCATTTCGAAATGGGATACTTTGCCGCAGAGGTGTGATGCCGTAAAATATTTGCAGTACCACCGCCAGCAACTTTTTACAGAAGTCTCGAGCAATGCAAAATATGGGTTAGTGCCTTATTCCGTTGGAAACGTGGTCGGTAATACCATTATTGACATTATTTTGCGTTCGCCAAAAAACTTTTGGTATACGCTCTACCGATGGTGTACGGGGCAACATGTTTTGCCTTGGTGGAAACGTCTTTTTTCATAATTAAACCAAATATAAGATGAAAAATATTGTAGTTTTTGGGAAACCAAAAGCATTTGAATCTTACGAATATGAGTTTGAGGAACAGTCGGCGGTTAAAAACGAAAACACGCACATTGAGCCGTACATAAAACCCTTACGCCAAAAGGAAGCCATTTTGCATTATTATGCAAAAGACGACTACGTTTGCTATGAGTATTATGCCCACACCAAAGGTTTTGACTCCGACCGCGTAGGCAGTGTTTTTGGTGTTGGCGTAAAAGCAAACAGGGATATAAACCTCTTTGTCGCTCAAAATTGTGTGTTATTGCCGTTTTGTAAGGACTTGTCAAATTCTTTTCTTCACAACGACAACAGTTTTAACTCGCAAAGCATTATCAACAAATTGAGCAAAACTGTGTGGAGTGAAGACGAGCAGCAAACGATAGGCGATGTTGTAAATGCTATTCCTTTTCCAACGCCAAACAAGGAGCTGTTGCTTTTGGTTGTGTCTGATTTTGCAGAAGTGTCAAATATCGAAAACAAAATCAAAGAATATTCTGATGTGTATATTACCAACAATCAGGATATTTTCAAAGATGACAACAATAGTTTGTATCTGAAAAGAAGCAACAGTCAGATTTTTACGGTTGAAAACGGAAACATTGTGCTTTTCGCCAAAAAAACGAAAAAAGAAGAAGACAATGGCAGAAAAGAGTTTAAACGTAGCAGTGACAAAAAAGAAAACGGCGAAACTGAAAGAAAGGAATTTGAAGAAGGAAAGGACAGTGATGAAAACTCTAATAGTAGTAGAGACAATCCACTTCCAACACCAACTTCGTGGTTAAAACCAACAACCACAAAAATAGTCGGTACTTTGGCTGTTTGCCTCATCATTCTGTTTTTCGTTTTGAAAAATTGCAGAGGCAATGGCAATACTGGCGGTGGTGCGGATACAGGAGACACACATACAGTAACACCCACACAATCTTTTGTCGCAAATTCTGTTCAGTTGGCTAGTCACAATGGTCCAATCGAAAAAAGTTTGAACCTCAACCCTAAGCCACTGTACAACGGCACTGATAAAACAATAACTTTGAAGAGTGAAATTCAGTTGCAACTTTTGGGCGGTGCAAATTGCGCAGAAATTCAAGGTACAACACTGAAAGTTACCAGCAGACCTGATAACGATACCAAAGTTACGGTTATTGCCAAACTTGGCGACGTGGAACTTGGGCGACAGGATTATACGATAGCGAAAAAAGAAGTTGTTACGCCACCGCCACCTGCAAATTCAGAAAGTAAATATGCAAGTGGAAGCGTAACAATTCATTTTGACAAAAACAGGAATAAAAACACTCTGTTTTCTGTTGGCGATACAATAATTGCAGTGACGAAGTCACACAGTGACACCTGTCGTTATGGGGAATGGACTTTTAGTGATGGCTTGGCGGTAGTGAATAATCAACAAAATTCTGTTACGTTGAAATGTAAAAACGCAGGTAGGAGCACTCTCACTTTCTGTTTTACCAATACAAATGGTGCCAAAGAAACGGCAGCTGTTTCTATAACAGTAGCGCCTTAAATGTATAATTCTAGAATTGATAAAAATGAGATCAGTAAAAGTAATTTTAATCGGCTGTTTATCAGTATTTATTATTGGCAATGCATTTGCACAAGGAGACAAATCTTTGAAATGCAGTTCAAGAGAAGTTAAAGTTTGCCTTGATACCATTATAGGCAAAATAGAGTATGAAAAGTTGCAACACGATACGGCTGACCTGAAAAAACAGGTTGCCAATCTTTCGGCACAACTTGAAGAGTGTGAATCTGAGATTGGTAAGTTCCTTACCATTCAAGACACAACAATTTTTAGCAGCAAATTTCTTCCTATGGAAGTGCAGTCAATTTCTGCGCTTTATCGCGATTATTATTCTCTGATAGAGAATATTCACGATTTGAATGTGTTGCTTAACAGCAAAAGCGAAGGTAACGATGTGGAACGTATCAGAAACCTGCAAAAGAACGTTGAAAAGGCGCGGCAAAAAATTATTGCAATTAGTGCTTTTGCCACAGACGAAAAACGCAGAGTTTTCGACTTTCTGTCGCCTGAGCAAAAGCAGTTTTGGCAGCAGTTGAAAGTCCGTTACAACGAAATGGTCGAAATATTTAATTCTAATTCAAACGAAAGTCAATGAAAATTAAATATTTAATAATCAGATTTGCAGCGTCGGCAACAGCAATATCGTTTTTGCCGTCCTGCTCGCCCGAATGTCAGGAAAAAACTATTCAAAAGCCCGAATGGACAACTCGCTATGTTGATTACTGGATTAAAAAAGATACAGTAGAAAATTTTAGCAGTTATGTTGATACTTTGGTGTCGTATTCTGTTACGGAACACAGAACTAAAAAAGAATATCACAAAAATTCAAGCGGCGAACTTGTCGGCGCTACTCTCACGCACTACATTACCATAAGGAACAACAATGCAAGTTTTTCAAATTCTTTTGCCATTCAATACACGGCAAAAGAATATAACGAATCGTCAAAAAAATGGAAAGATATTAACAACAGGACAAATTATGTTTCAATCAGTCCGCGCAGCAGTTATACTTTTTCCATAAAACATTCTGACTGGTGGCGAAACGAAAGTAGCGGTTACAGCGAAAGTAATGTGTCTTTTTCCACTTTGCAAAATTCAATCACTGTGTATAAGACGGAGCAACAGGTTAAAAGAATGAAGCAAAAACTAACCCGCCGTGTCGATACTCTTGTTCTCAAAGACACTATTGTTAATAACTGCTCGTGCGATATTGACGCTTTGAAAGCCGAATGCAAGGCAATTCAAGATGTTTTCGATAAACTCAAAAACGAAAAACTGATTAAAACAGAATAATTTATGAAACACGTATTACATATATTTACGGTTGTTTTGTCGGTTTTGTTTTTGTCGGCTTGCGGTAAAGTCAGGGAAAACAAGAATATCATTTTTGACGGAAAATATCCGCCTGTAAAAACCATTGTCTATACCGAAGACGGCACGAATTACGAAATTGCGGCGGTTGTGGGGCATTGTTTGCTGTTTTTCAGCGATGAAACCACGCAAGCGCAGGCGCAAGCCGCGATAGAACGGTATGGCGGTAAAATCATAGAACAGATGCCTGCTTTCAACTACTATCTTGCACAGGTTGCCGAAGGAAAGGAAAACGATTTTATCGCACAAATGCGCGAAGAATACAGTGTGGAGTATGTATTTTTGAATACGGTAAACACTTTTAATTCGGAAGTTTATATTTTAGACAACTTCAAAGATGTAGTGCCGGAAATGCTAACCACGCACGGTAACGGAGTTCGACGCACTTTCTCAAAATACAGCGGCAATAAAAATCATGTACATAATATCAATCGCGAAATAATGAATAATGTGTCAGCCGAAACAAAAACAGGTCAATATTGGCAGGCATTTAAAGTATTGATTACGGCAAATTCTCTTTGCACTGATTTGTTGAATATTGCGCAAAACACTGATGACAACGAAATTACACTGATAAATATGTCGTTTGGTGTTCCCTTGCAGGGAAAAGAACACGATTTGTACAGAGATGTAAGCGAAGAAAGCAGAGAAAATTATAAAAAATCCTACGAAAAAAGGCTTGAAAAATTGGCTCATTGTTTCAACAAAATGCGTGGCAAAGGCGTTTCCAATTTTTTGGTTACAAAATCGTCAGGCAACGAGGGAATGTATAACCTGCAAAATGTGATCAATAATTTGAGTAACAGTAATTTGCGGTCTTTGCAGAAAAATATGGTGCTTGTTAATGCCTATGATACTAAGACAGATGTTTGGCATTCCAACAGCACCAACGCCAAACATTCGCTTGCCACAACGGTTGATGTAACGCCCGAACCTTGGAGCGGCACTTCGTTTGCCGCACCGAAACTTTTGGGCTACATTGATAAAATTCAGGCGAAATATACAATGCTCAATGCGCAGGATATGTTGCAGGCAGTCCGCAATGCCACACCACAAAGTCCGCGACAACCTTTGTCGTATGAAACATTGGAACGCGAAGCAAAGAAAATTGTCGACAGCAAAAAACAGTGCAAACAGTTTTTGTTTGTGCTTGATATGACTTCCGAATACAGCGGCGAATGGGATTTGTCAGACGGCAACAAACAGGATATTGTAAAATACCGCGTTCACGACACATACAGTTATGACTATCTGGCAGGTAATAAAATGGCTATATATATTGATAATCAGACAAATTACGATTTGGAAATTTTTCTCAATGTGTTGGATGCCGACACAGAAATCAGACCAATGCGCTACGTTCTCGAAAAAGAGCAGAATGAATCATTTTATGCCTATCAAATAGGTACTTACGACCATATAAGCGTAAGAAAATTAGAAATTAAACTCATAACTTGGTAAATAAATTATATGGCAAAAAGTAACGACGTAGGGGCAATTCCTTACGAAAAAGAAAACAATGTAGAAATAAGTTTGTTTCAAACGCAGGGGCGAATTACGCGCAAGGCATTTTTCTTTCGCCTGATTTTGTGCGTAGTGGTTTGGTTGATTTTTCACGCCGTTTATGTGTGTTGGGTAGCATCCTATTATTGGGAATACATTGAAATAGACAGTGACAAAATACAAATCTATAAAATCATTGATCTTTATGTTATACCTTGTATTTTTGCAATTTTTATACTTATTCAATCCGTCAAGCGGGTGCACGATGTTAATCTCAGTGGTTGGTTTTTGCTTGTTCCCTTTTACAATCTCTATCTGATCTTGGTAGACGGTACGGACGGGAACAATAGTTACGGACTTCATCCATACGCTGAAAAGAAAAATCCGAAATATTTGCAAACGGACGATGAAACTATCGAGGAAACACCTGTTGTAGTCGAAGGACGACGCAAATGGTTGTGGATTGTGTTGGTCGCCGTGCTGGTAATCGGTGGTTCAACTACGGGAGTGGTGATGAAAAAGAACGCCGAAAAAGAAAAACGGATTATTATTTCAGAAGCAATAAAAGTGGTTAATGATTCTATCTGTACCGATCAAGTTTATCATACATCCAACCATCCATATTACCATTTGTTTAAAGACTGTAACGATCTAGATAAAAATGCTATCGAAAGTAGTGTTTGGCAAGCATTTGAAAGCGGGGCTACGAATCTTTGCGAAATTTGTGTAAATCGTGTTGCCGAATACAGGAGAAACCACAATGAAGCAAACAATTTCAAAATATTTGCCGACGATCTTAATGAGCCCAAATATTACCATTTAGCGCTGGAATGGTGTAACAAAGCGCTACAAATGCGCCCCGACAATATAGAAATGTTGAAATTGAAAAAACAAATACAAAACAGGGAGTAAAAATATGAAACTTTTTTACATTATTTTTACAATAGTTTTATTGAGCACCGGTTACCTGTCCGCACAAACACAAAACGATGCCTGCACTACAGTGATTAATGACGGTGAAAAATTATTCAAGTCGGGACAATATATCAAAGCAAAGGAGCGATTCGAAGCGGCTAAGAAACGTAATTGCGACAAAGCCCAATCATGGATTGATCAATGTAATGAAAAACTGAAACCAGGCAAATCGTCAAAGCAAATTCAATGTGAACAGTATTGGAAAGATGGAAAAGAAGCGTATGATAGCAGTGATTATGAAACAGCTTTGATTTTCTTAAAAAAAGGTTTAGATAAAAATTGTAATAATGCGGTT
This sequence comes from Planctomycetaceae bacterium, assembly GCA_031267635.1. Taxonomy (GTDB): domain Bacteria; phylum Planctomycetota; class Planctomycetia; order Pirellulales; family Thermoguttaceae; genus WRMR01. Next base: position 1,789 of record JAIRYX010000228.1, on the reverse strand, counting down.
TTTTTAGATTATATAGAACTATGTAATATGAAATTGACAAAACAAAAAATAGTCCGAGAACAACCAAAATTAGCAGACGAGAACAACCAAACCGATTTGATACCGGAAATACCGATTATAATTACGTCATTAAAAATAGGCAATGTGTATAGGGATGGAACTGTTGAGACACAATATGGAAGCAAGTTGTATAGTTCTACTTCCATGTATCTGAAACCTCAGATAGAATTTATAGGGTTACAAAAATGTGAATCCATCAAACTCTATACAAAACTGTATCAGGATGGGACACTTAGAAGCAATTCTAAAACTTCTCCTCCTGGATATACCTCTCAAAGCGGCAATATTTTTGTATCCGGTCAAGAAAAGCAAACAAAGGATTTTGCTGCATGGGGCAGTGCAACACCAGGTTTTTTTCCTGTCGGCGATTACCGATATGAGATTTGGTATGATGAAACGCTTTTAAACGCAATAGATTTCAAGTTGTATTAAATTATTACAACAAATAAAGTATGACAATATTTATAAAAAAAATATCAACGGTCGGCGGACACAAATGGTTGTGAATTACGTTGATCGCCTTGTCAGTAATCGGCGGTTCGATTACGGGAGCGGTGATAAAAAAGAACGCCGAAAAAGAAAAACTGATTATTTGGCAACAGCAAATTTCGGAAGCAACAAGAGCAGTAATATATACAAAATATACAAATATTTGTTCGCAAAGACTACACATTGTAGTCTGTGTTATATTTTCATGAAATATAAAAGCCAAAAACAGGCTATCGTTGAAAAAAAGAAACGACTTGCCGAACAATAAAGCGGCACGGACTGCAAGTCCGCGCCGGCATGTAAAATAGCCCCGCGACACATTGCATACCTACGGCGCGCCGTAAATCCGCGGAAATTATTTTCTACCGACATTTTGTCTTGACGGGACAAGTACAAATAATAAACGTAATTTTAAACCCGTATCCTTTAATTTTTGACAGTCCACCTCCCCTGCTCGGCGTAGTGTCCCGCTACGTCGTGTCAAAAGCAAGGTTCCCGCCTTGCGCCGCAACCATGCATCGTGCATCGCGTGAGACACAATCCGAACAAAATATTTATATGCGGGATTCGCGCAAGGCGGGAGCCTTGCTTTAAACGCGACGTAGCGAGACGCTACGCCGAGCTGGGGAATAATACGGTTATTTTGAGGCAACTCATTATTCCGTTAATTCTTTTATTCCGAAAATTCCGATGAGGATTCGGATCGGGCGTTGCACGCAACGCCGGTACACGACAGAATTTGATTCGGCGCCTTCGTCGGTTTCTTTTGTTTGTTCGCCGGATATAAAAACTACCGATGACGACCGCCGGATTATGAGTCCCGTCAGGGACGGAATGTCGGTAGAAAATAATTTCCGCGGTTTTACGGCGTGCCGCAGGTACGCAACGTGCAACGGAAAAATACACGTTTCGTACCTGCGGCACGAAAACAATGACGATGCGATTATTTCCACCGACATTTTGTGCCTGCGGCACAACCCTCCTCTCGGTTGAAACCAATTTCGACCGAGGGCTATTGACTGCCGATCCGACCTTTCCGTCATTTTCTTTTGTTTGTTCTTCGGAAATAAAAACTCGCAATGACGAAATATGCCTTTTGAGATGGCCTTTTCCCTCATTGTTTTTTTCTTTTTTTTATCTCACATTTGTGTCCGCGGGGAGTATATATTTCACTGCACGGCGTTCAGTTTCTGACTTGTCCGTTACCTTCTATAATATATTTATATGTAGTCAATTCATT
>JAIRYX010000227.1 GCA_031267635.1 Planctomycetaceae bacterium | reverse complement strand
CTTCTATTTCCATTCTGGAAAAAATCGCTTGTTCGCCGAGCATTTACCCTTGTCGAACTTCTTGTAGTGATAGCAATCATTGGAATTTTGATTGCACTCCTTTTACCCGCCGTTCAAGCAGCAAGAGAAGCCGCTAGAAGAATGCAGTGTAGTAACAAATTGAAGCAATTGACAATTGCGGTACACAATTATGTTGATGCTCGCACGGCTCTTCCCGCAGGTTTGGGAGAACCTTATGGGCAACTAAACAATGGAGACGTAGGTCGTTGGGGCGGTCTTATCGCATTGCTCCCCTACATGGAACAAAATTCGGTGTACGACCGGTTTATGTCCGAAAATGTTTACTTTGTGGGTAATTGGACTGCTCACACCATTTCTGCGGCTCACGGTGGAAAAAACAATCCGCAGGCAATTCAACTTGATGCGTTGATTTGTCCTTCTAATGGTGTTACGGGAAAACCCGATGATCATACCGGTTATACTTGTTACCGGTTCAATTACGGAGACAATCCCGGTGCGTGGTCAGTTTCATTATTGTTATGGTTTTTGTAAAAATGGTTCAATTACGGAGACAATCCCGGTGCGTGGTCAGTGGATGCCAATCTTCGCGGACCTTTCGGATACTGTGTGTATCATCCGATCAGTGCAGTACGTGACGGACTGAGTAATACTCTGTGTTTTAGTGAAAAGGCGGTCGATGATTACAATGCCAATTCCACAAATGTGAAGACTCAGGCTGCCACGTATGCGGTTGCGGCAGATGGAGGTTTTAGCAGCGGATATTTAAGCGACCGGTCTGTTTGTATCGGTTCAGTTTCCGGCAACGAATATCAATTCGGTGTTGGAGGAATGACCAATGGTTTCACTTATAAATACAGTTGGCAATGGTGCGGCGGTCATTGGTATCATATCGGTTTCACGACGACGCTTCCTCCAAACTCTCCTTCTTGTTACAATAGAGCAACACGCTATAATGCCTTGTTTTCAGCGACCAGTTTTCACACTGGCGGCGTTAATGTTACTTTGATGGATGGTTCGGGGACTTTCGTTTCGGAAACTATTGATAGTGGAACCAACAATGCGTTTCCCACTCCATCCACCCCAAGCGGAAAATCACCATTTGGAGTCTGGGGAGCTTACGGTTCACGGAACGGCGGTGAGTCAGCCTCGTTGTAACATTATATTTCAGCATATTCGGAAAGGAGTTGATGATGAGATTACTTTTACTGATGTTTGTTTCTCTGTTAAGTTTGCCGATTTGTGTCGGTTGTAATAACGTTACAGTACCGGATGAATTAAAAAAACTTTATCCCGTAACAATAACAGTGATCGACGGCAATCAGCCGGTCGAAGGTGTAACAGTAAGACTGAATAGTAAGGAACCGCGCGGAGTTTTTGCGTGTAACGGAATAACGAATGTTCAGGGAATTACAAAGCTACAGTCAACACGTGGTTCTTACACGGGAAACGGTGTTCCGGTTGGAACCTATTCCATTGTGTTACTGAAAACAGCTCATTATCCGGAGGATTTAATGCCGGTTGAAGCGGATCAAAATCTGCCTCCGCCAGTGTTAGCGAAAAAACAGGCGAAGCAGGAAGAATTTTTGGAAAAGAACCGTATCATTCCCAAAATACTGGAAAACAGCAATTCCAGCCCGATTGAGATTGTTGTTACCGAAAAATCCGGCGTAACAATGGAAATTGATTTGTCCCAATACAAAAATAAGTAACCATTCACATAACAAACTTAAGATAGGCAGTCTTTCACTGAATGGTTGTCATCTTATGGTTACTACCCTTCATCACGCTTGAAAATTCGATTTTTAAGACAGTGTTTACTGTTCATTATGTCCTCACAGTCTCTCTTGTCCCTAATGTCCTTTTTGATGAAAACTAAATTTTCAAGAGTGATGAGTCTATCGTTGATGTAACGTTAAATTTTATTTTTCGAATGCGAAAAATTTATAAAAATTTTAAGTTTCCCCCTTGTTGAATTCAAGTTTTTAATGTAGAATAATCTCATACTTGTTACGCTTAAAGTTTTGGGTTTTATATAACGACTCAGCAAAAATTTTTGATGTGTAACAACGTTGTTAAAACAAAATTTTCAAGTGCAAGAAGTAAAACAGTCCGTTTAGATTTCAGCAAAGACTATAGTGGTTTTTGTCTTTTCAAATCTAAATTAATTAAAGTCTCAAAGAGGAGATTGAAAATGAGAGTGTTGAAAAAAGCGTTGGAGTTTGCGAAGTGTTGTAGTACGGCGATCAAATCGGGAGGAGGCGGTCGCAACGATGGCGGAGGAGGAGGCGGGCATTTGCCTTTTCTTTTATGTCGCATCTTATGCGTCGTTACCTGTTTCCTTGAAACATTTCTTCTATTTCCATTCTGGAAAAAATCGCTTGTTCGCCGAGCATTTACCCTTGTCGAACTTCTTGTAGTGATAGCAATCATTGGAATCTTGATTGCACTCCTTTTACCCGCCGTTCAAGCCGCAAGAGAAGCCGCTAGAAGAATGCAGTGTAGTAACAATATGCGCCAAATAGGAATTGGCATTCACAATTACCATGACGCTTACCAAGCGATGCCTGCCGGATTTACGCGACAAGGTTTCCTTTGGAGCGGAGCGATTTTGCCGTATATTGAGCAGCAAAATCTGTTTAGCACGCTTGTTTTTGATTGGAATGACGAAACCAAAGGCGGGTTCCGACATAACACTTCGGGAAGCGTCATTGCGAGCGCAAACGACGAACCGATTGCTAATGTCAAAGCGTGTATGACGTTTATCCAAACCTATTTCTGTCCAACATGTCCCATCGAACGGAATTTACCCCGTTCTTACAATAATATCTGGAATCGCGCCGTCGCCTGTTATCGCGGCAGTGCCGGTAGTAATGTCGGCAACGATAATGTGCGTACGCTCTGGACGGGTGGAAACTATACTAATGACGGAGTTGTTACGCCAACTTCTGATATGGTATCGCTTTCCGGTTGCCAGGGACCGCGAAAAACCAGCGGACCATGGACGTCTGGTAATCCCAACGGTTCTTTTTTAGGAGAACGTTGGCTTAATTTCGGAGCGATCTCTGATGGACTTTCCAATACAATCCTTGTCGGTGAGTCGGCGCCTGATCCCGATTTTACCAAAGATAGCCAAGGAATGGACATGTTTTCTATCGGCGGTAATCAATGGTGGGGCTGGGATCCGAGCAATCCAAACACCGTTGATACTCCGACAGAATTTTCAGAAGGTTTGGGAAGCGGTTTGATTCGGCTGAACGCTTATTTTTTAACTCCTAATATTCATGGAACATTTATAGAAGTGGCTTTCGGCAGTTATCATCCCAACGGAGCTAATTTTGCTTTGGGCGACGGTTCCGTCCACTATGTTCCCAATACAATTGATTACCAACTGTATCGGGCAATACATTCCCGGAACGGTCATGAAACAACAAGTTCCTTCTGATAAACTCGGAACACATTAAATCCGGTCTTCACTTTGTTACAAGAGTCTGCCGAAATCTCTTGCAATTCCGGCAGATTCCAGAAACAGAAAATACCGAACTGAAAAACATGAAAAATAAATCCATCGTTTAAGTAAGAAAACAAATTTTATAGAGAAATTTAACGGCGTCAAATTATGAGACAATATTTTTTACCACAAACCCTGTTTGTCCTCCTATTGATCTGGACAATCGGTTGTCCTACGAATCACCATGCGAGGATTGATTATAGCAACGTTGATCTGATTCATGGAAGCGGTCGTATTACGTTGGACGGGCAACCTTTGCCTTACGCTCAAGTTTTTTTCGAAGACGTTGAAAAAGCAACGCTCGCGTTTGGTTTAACAGACGAAAACGGCAGGTATTCACTAATGTTCAACTCAGTCAAAGAAGGAGTCGAAGCCGGAAACAAACGAGTTCAAATTTGGACAGCCCGCGGTGGTATCGAATTTCGCGATAAAATTCCGAATGAAAATCTCGGACGCGGTAAAGAGCGTGTTCCAGATCGATATAATCGCAAAACCGAATTATTTCGCACGGTTGTTTCCTCGAAAGAACAACGAACTCAAACATTTGATTTTGAGTTGGAGTCGAAAGGTCGCATTACTCCTGACCTTGTTCCTACGGAATAACATTTTTGAGTGTTATACTTTATTGATATATTTCTGGTAGCCATTCGATTGATGTTTATTTACAGCGTTGTTAGAAGTTTGTGTCGTAAACGAATGATATAACTCTTGCGATAAAAATTTTGATTACGAAACAAACCACAAACGATAATGTTAAGGAAATATAACCATGAAACTACTTTGACGGTAACTGTTGTCGAAAAAAAATCACAAACATTTAACTTTGACCTCAAATCAAAATGAAAACAGAAAGGAACATCTCATGCACAATCGCAGAGACTTTTTGAAACAAATGACCCTCTTGGGCGCGGCGGCAATCCTGCCGATGAGTTTTGCTCTCGGACAAGAAGATGTTGTCGCGAAAACGGTTGACCCGTTGTTCACCGTACCAAACAGGAACATTTTGAATCCGAAACGAACGCCGCGAAAAATCGCGATTCCCAATGTCGGAAGCTTTCAGGTTCTCAAAGGGGATTTTCACATGCACACATTATTTTCGGACGGTTATGTGATGCCGAAAGCTCGTGTTCATGAAGCGGTTGAAAACGGACTTGATGTGATTGCGATTACCGATCATATCGAATACCGCCCGTTTTTCGGCGGAAAATCAACTCAATTAAGAGAGCGGAACGATGATCACAATATCGCCTACGATATTGCCAAACCGGAAGCGGAAAAGAATCATCTGATTCTTATTCGCGGTACGGAAATTACAAAGTCCACAATGCCGCCGGGACATTTTAACGCCATTTTTCTGAAAGACGTCAATCCGGTTGCCGAAGCGGTTGCGGATTGGAAAAAGATGCTTGCGGTTGCGGCGGATCAAGGGGCGTTTGTGTTCTGGAATCACCCCGGCTGGGTTGCTCCGAAAAGCGGCGGTCTCGAAAAAGGCGTCCCGATGTCGTTCACTTCAGAACATGACGACGTCCGGCGTAAAGGATATTTGCACGGAATTGAAGTGTTCAACGGAACTTCGTACTATCCGATTGTTGCGAATTGGTGTAACGAAATGGATATGGGCTTGATCACAACCAGCGATATTCATGTTTCCGAATGGAATCAGTACGGCAGTCAAAACCCGCTTCGACCAATGACATTGATTTTGGCGAAAGATAGAACGGAAGATGCGATTCGTGAAGCGTTTTTCGCGCGGCGGACTATCGGCTGGGCGGCGGGGCTGATTTTGGGCAGACCGCAATGGGTCGAACAATTATTCAACGCTTGCGTCGAAACCGCAAAGAATAACAATTCGCTCCAATTAACCAACCGAAGCGATATTCCGTGTCAAATTCAAATTGATAACAACATTCACGAATTGAAACCGCAAAGCGAATTGGCATTGCCGGTTGATCCGGCGCTGAAAAAATTCACTGTCGCCAACTGGTTAATCGGAACCGCCAAACCGCTTGAAATTTCAATCGGCTAAATAACAGATTCTTTCGGATTTTTGGGAGGCAGGTTCTCGTTTAGCGAACGAACGCCTGTCTCTTCTCTAAAAATAAAATCATGTAACGATTACAAAATTCCTCAAGGGAAATTGAGGAACTTCGTACTATTCAGTTGCTCAAACCAATAAATCCGTACTGATTCACTAAAATAATCATCCGCAAGACTGTTGCGCTGTGCGGATTTATTGGGGGTGAGCAACCGAAAAATAGAGCTACTTTTGGTTCTTTTAATGCAGTCTCATTCCGGGCTTCGCGCCGTCGTCGGGGGAGAGCAGGAATATGTCGCTTCCGCCGGGACCCGCCGCGACAACCATTCCTTCGCTGATACCGAATTTCATTTGACGCGGTGCAAGGTTCGCTACGCAAACGACTAAACGTCCAACTAATTCTTCCGGTTTGTACGCCGCTTTGATTCCGGCAAACACATTCCGCCGCTCATTTCCACCAAAACTGAGCGTTAGTTGCAATAGCTTTCTTGCTTCCGCAACTTCTTGGGCTTCAATAATCCGCGCGACCCGTAAATCGACTTTAACAAAATCGTCAATGGAAATTGTCTCCATCGTAAGCGGTTCGGCTTCCAGCGATTCCGCCGAATCATTCCATTTATCCTGAATCGCGTCATTTGCGTTTTGTTCACAATTTGTAGTATTCTCTATTTCTTTGGAATCTTCAATCATCAATTTAATTCCTTCTTTCGGAACTCGTGTCATCATGTGTGTAAACGGAGCAACCGGCGTACCGACAAGCGGTTGCGCCGAGTTATCCCAATGCGTAAAGGTATCGTTCAAAAGCTCTTCCGTCTGCTTTGCAAGCGTCGGCAGCACCGGCGCAAGGTAAATCACCAACTGCCGGAAAAGGTTTAAACCAATCGTGCAAATATCTTGCAACTGTTGTTGTTTGGTCGGATCGTTTTTCAAGGTCCAAGGAGCGTGGTCGTCGATAAACTTATTCGCCCGATCCGCACACTCCATAATCAACCGCATCGCACGCGCTAGATCAACCTGATCATAAGCGTCCGCAATTTCAACGCCGCTTTCCGCCGCTTTTCGGAACAAACCGCCATCGTCAGGATACAATGGTGATAATCCGGTCTTTGCAACGAATTTCGCTGTCCGGCTCGCCAGATTGACCACTTTACCGACAAGATCAGAATTGACTTTATTCTCGAACTCGTCAAGGTTTAAGTCAACGTCTTCATTGCGGTTACTCAATTTGGAAGCATAATAATACCGCAAGTACGACGGACTCAAATGTTTGGCGTAATCTGCGGCGAGAATAAACGTACCGTGCCGTTTCGACATTTTTTCGCCATTGACTGTCAAAAATCCGTGAACGTGAACTTGAGTAGGAAGGTTAAAATCGGAGATTTTCAAAAGGGCGGGCCAAAAAAGCGTGTGAAAATAGGCAATGTCTTTTCCGATAAAATGGTGAATTTCACTATTCGGATCGCGCCACCACGAGTTGAAATCGCTACCGGTTTTTTTACACCAATCAAGCGTCGAAGCGATGTAACCTATTGGTGCATCAAACCATACGTACCAATAATTTCCCGGCGAGTCGGGGATTTCGAATCCGAAATACGGTGCGGGACGGCTCACGTCCCAAGGACGAAGCGGCTCATTGAGAAATTGTCCCGCAAGATAATTGCTCACTTCGGGCTGTAGCGAGCCGCTGTTTGCCGTCCAATCGTTCAAAAATTTGTGTTCTTTTTCAAGTTCGACAAAAAGATGGCGTGCTGTCCGCAAAATGGGCGTTGTGCCGGTGATTGTGCTAACTGGATTGATCAAATCGGTTGGCGAATAAGTCGCTCCACATTCACAGTTATCTCCATATTGATCTTTTTTTCCGCATTTGGGACAAGTACCTCGCACGAAACGGTCGGGAAGAAATGTGTTTGCTTGGTCGTCGTAAAGCTGTTCTACATCACGTTCTACGATAATTCCTGATTTTCGTACAGCCGCCCAAATTTCGTGACAAATTTGCCGATTTTCTTCACTGTTCGTGCTACCGTAATTATCGAACACGATTTCCAATGCCGCAAAGTCTTTTTCGTGCGACTTTTGCATCGCATTAATGATTTCCGTTTCGGATTTGCCTTCTTTTTTAGCACGAAGCATAATTGCTGTTCCGTGCGTATCGTCGGCACAAAAATATCGACAGTCGTGACCGCGAAGTTTTTGAAAACGCACCCAAATATCTGTTTGCAAATACTCAACTAAATGTCCGATATGAATAGGACCGTTTGCATAAGGTAACGCGCTTGTCACTAAAATTTTACGTTTTTTCATCAAAAATCCCGTTGTTTGTTTTTGTAAATAATGTTTTGCAAAATTTAAAATAGACTAGAAAATAAGGTATTTGACACATATAAATATTAACAAAATACAGTTTATTACAAAAGCACTGTATTTTATATACAGTGTCGATTTTTCTGACGCTTGTGAAATCAGGATAAAAAATATTTTGTAACTATTCAGTCGCTCAGAGCCAATAAATCCGCGTTTTTGGTAACTGCATAGTTACCGTCAATTTTACCGAAAAATATTATTATTGCCACCCTTATTTATGGGATTCCCTTAGTAGCCACCAATTGCGCTAATATGCGTCCTTACTCCCTTATTTTTCGTTCAAGTTTTTTTAGGTAGCAATCCATTAAAAAATAAGGGCATAAGGGCGAGTTTGGTGGCTTTGTTGGCTACTAAGGGAAATTTAATAAATAAGGGCGGCAATAGTAAAATTTTTCGGATAACTATTCAGACGCCCCGTGCGGATTTACTGGTTTGGGCGACTGAATAGTTACCTTGCGGTAATTAATTAATGAATATAAACAAATTTCTTGCGAGCGAAAGAATAAACAACAAATAAACGATTGATAACGTAAACCAACCGATTACAGTGTCATGTTCGGGACCGAAACATCCGCAGGAAATATTCAAGCCGCGAAAATACGCTGTCGTTTGGACAGCGACAAATAATGCCAACATAATAAACGCAGTAAGATGAGCTGCGTTAAG
>JAIRYX010000179.1 GCA_031267635.1 Planctomycetaceae bacterium | reverse complement strand
AGCCGCCGTCGCTGGCGACAGAGCCGCCGTCGCTGGCGACAGAGCCGCCGTCGCTGGCGACAGAGCCGCCGTCGCTGGCGACAGAGCCGCCGTCGCTGGCGACAGAACCGCCGTCGCTGGCGACAGAACCGCCGTCGCTGGCGACAGAGCCTCTGGGGGATTCCCGAAAAGCTTTCGGGTAAGGGACAAAAGGGACATAAGGGACGGCAGGGACATTAGGGATTCATTTTTCTGATTTTGGAAATTCTTCGGGGAATTTCTCATTTTCTCTTTCAAAAAACTCGCCCTGTCCCAATTGTCCCTGGAGTCTCTCGTGTCCCTTGGATTGCTCTTTTTCTGATTTTGGAAACTCTTCGGCGGATTTCCGGTTTTCTTTTTCAAGAAACTTGCCCTGTCCCAATTGTCCCTGGAGTCCCTTGTGTCCCTTGGATTGCTCTTTTTCTGATTTTGGAAACTCTTCGGCGGATTTCCGGTTTTCTTTTTCAAGAAACTCGCCCTGTCCCAATTATCCCTGGAGTCACTCGTGTCCCTTGGATTGCTCTTTTTCAGGAATTTCGCCCTGTTCCAAGAGTCCCCGGCGTCCCAAATATCCCTCGTTTGCATCGCCTTGGGGGATTTTGGAGCAATAAAATTTATCAGAATGTCCGCCAATTTTGGGGAGATACGGTTGTTTCTCTTGATTGTCAGGTCGTCTTGCGTTATCCTAGAAGAAAGAAAATTTGTAGGAAGAGCAGGACGAAAAGTTACCCCAAACAATAAGCAGAAGATTCTTTCACCTATCGTTTTACATTACGGCACATTTATAATGGCATTGGTCACACTTCGGATCATTGACGGTCCCGAACGGGGCAAGATTTACGAGCAGCTTTCCACGCCGATTTCTATCGGGCGCGAAGAGGGGAATACGGTTCGTCTCAACGACGAGCGAGTCAGTCGCTTTCACATAAAAATTTACGAGAACGGCGGCGTTGTCATCGCCGCCGACCTCGACAGCACCAACGGAACGAGCGTCAATGGCGAACAGGTGCAGGTTTGGGAAATCAAGCCGGGCGACATGGTTTCTATCGGACGTTCCGTGATTTTGGTCGGAAGCCGCGAGGAAATCGCTCGGCGAATTAATACATTGCGTGCGGATCAGCATTTCTCGACGTCCGCCGTACCGATGGGATATTTGCAACAAGACGTCGAAGACGAAAAAACGCTTGCCGAAATTCATGGTTCGCACTTGGAAGAAACGACCGGCAGGATTCTTGAAGAATTGTTTTCCCAAGGACTCACGCCGGCAGATTTGGCGTTGCTTCATTCGATTGTGCCGCCGACATTGCCGACGCTCCTCGCGCCGCATCAAAAAGCCCAGTTGCTCGAAATGCTGCAATACTTTTATCTGCGGATTCGTTATTTAACGGCAAGCGTCGGCAATAGTACGTCGGATGGTCAGGTCTCGCTGGAATTTGAACAATGGCAAAATCTCCTCGACCTTTACGACCGTTTAGCCCATTACATTAAAAAAATCGCCGAACCATAAGGAAATGCAGAACGCCAAACGCAGACTGTCGCGGGCATAATGCCGCCGCCGTCAGATCCGACCACGAACGCGTAAGCGGGCGTAAGATAAAAAATCAGCGAAAGCAAAAAGAGACAATCCGTCGCTCGCGTTCTCAAAGCCCTCTATTGTCCTCGTCAATTTTATCAATCAACTTTTAACTTAATCAATTACATCATGGAACCCAATGAATTTCCTCAAGACGCATTGTCGCACAATCAGTCGCAAAATCATCCGCAGCAACAGTCGCCCGCGTCGCCGCCAGAGCGTCCTGTCAATCCGATTGTGTTGAAATTTCAGCAATTTTATCAACGTGTGCGGGCGGAAATCGCCAAAGTGTTCGTGGGACAAGACGAATTGGTCACGGGAACGCTCGTCGCCCTTTTTTCCGGCGGGCATATTCTTATCGAAAGCGTGCCGGGACTCGGTAAAACGCATTTTGTCCGCGCGTTGGGACGTGCGCTCGGCTGCAAGTTCGGGCGGATTCAGTTCACGCCGGATTTGATGCCGTCGGACGTAACCGGCTCGCCGATATTCGACATGAAAGAACAGGAATTTCGTTTTCGTCCGGGACCTATTTTTACGCAGCTTCTTTTGGCGGATGAAATCAACCGCTCGCCTGCCAAAACGCATGCCGCGCTGCTCGAAATCATGCAAGAAAGCAGCGTTACGGTTGACGGAACGACGCACAGAATCGCGCCGCCGTTTTTCGTGATGGCGACGCAAAATCCTATTGAATCCGAAGGAACGTACAATTTGCCGGAAGCGCAAATCGACCGCTTTATGTTCAAACTTGTCATTGATTATCCGACGGAAGATCAAGAAGCGGAAATTCTCGCCATGCACGGCAAGCGAATTGATCCGGCAAAGAAAATCGAAAGCGTCCAACCGATGACGAATCCTGACGAAATTCTCAAAGTGTCGGCAATGATCAACGACATTTTTATCGCGCCGCAAATGATTGATTATATCAATAAAATCGTGCGTCAAACTCGCACTTATCCGCGATTTTACATGGGCGCGTCGCCGCGTGCGGGAATCGCGTTGATGCAAGGTTCGCGAACGCTTGCGGCTTTTCGCGGACGGGATTACGTTATTCCCGACGACGTGATTCAACTTGTACTGCCGACGCTCCGCCACCGCGTCATGCTCACCGCCGAAGCGGAAATCGAAGGTCAAAAAGCCGATGTGATTCTCTCGCAATTGTTGAGAACTATCGAAGTTCCAAGATTTACGAATGAGCAAACTCCTCCCACTTGAAACTTCGACTTTGTAAGACAGTGTTGATCGTTCATCACGTTCCAAAAGTCTCTTGTGTCCCTAGTCCCTTTTTTGATAAAAAGTCGAAATTCCAAGCGTGAGGAGTATAAAAAGTTTTCAACACCTTTTTTCAGAAAGAAAAGCCAAGATGAATCGTCTATTGTTATTGTCAGGAACAATGTTTTTGTTTGCAGTATCTTTATTAACGTCAGGTTGCGGAACAAATCTCAAGCAAGAAATACCATCAGGCGAGTACGGCAAAATTGTCGAAACGCTTCCCGATTTACCCGAAACCAAAGAACCAATGCCGCATCCCGATTATGTCGAATTACGGCACATGAAGTAAAGCTTGCGATCGGTAAATTTCGTAGAGGTGAAATTGAATTGACCCGCAATCCGATGATACAAAAGAAAAACTCCCAACAAGTAAATTCTGCTATCTGAAAAAGATACGGCGTAAGTTATGTCCTATGGGAATTTACTCTTGCCGAAATAACAGTTTTCAGTATAGTTAACGATTTCAATTCATGGAACGTCGTATCAATGATTCTAACGAGTGAACAACAAACTCCGCTTTTTATCTTTGTTCTCGATCTCTTTGGAACGGGAGCATTTGCGTTTTCTGGTGCGCTTCGCGTTGTGGACCGCCGCCCTGACTTTGTGGGAATGTTGATTCTTGCAACAGCGACAGCCATTGGCGGTGGAATATTTCGTGATGTTGTCTTAAACCGCGATCCGGTTGCGCTGACCAACATTGGATACCCGCTCGTGATTCTGTTTTCTACGTTTGTAACATTTTTCTTTCCCGTTTCGATACTTCGACATACGACGTTATTCAAATACTTTGACGCGATTGGATTAGGGGCGTTTACCGCTTTTACAGCGCAAATTGCGTGGAATATGCACTTGAACCCGTTTGCTTTGATTACAATTGCCGGTTTCTCCGGCTGTGCGGGCGGTGTGATACGAGACGTTACCGTGCAAAAACCGACGATCGTTTTGGACAATGATCTCTATGTTACGCCTGCAGTTTTAGGAAGTCTTGGATTTATGATTGTTTCGTCGTTGGGAGGAAATCATAATATCGCCGCTATCATTGCATTTTTCCTGACAACTGGATTGCGAATCGCTTCCGTCATCTGGGATATCCGGCTTCCCCGCATCTTGTTGGTTAGCACAGAAAACGTTTCCCAAAAAGAATAAAGCTTGTTGTTATTAGTCATGTGCAATCGCAAACGGCATACTTGTGGACAAAAATAAGGTTCATCCGACAAGTTCGTACCTTGCGTTATGTAGCGATAATATTTTAAGTTTGAACAATTCGAGGTCTCTGAAACCGTTATGCTTGTCGTTTCATGGTTTTGATTTTATTGTTGAATCCTTAACGGTTTCAATGCTGCCGCGTCTTTACCGTCGCCAACAACGCCCTCTCAAACGCGCCCTTATGCCCTGTTAGATCATGGATTGTTATCAAAACAATGGAACGAAAAATAAGAGAATAAGGGCGCATAATTGGGTGCAATCCGGGCTACTAAGAGAATTTGATAAATAAGGGCTGCAATGATAAAGCCGTTCGGGTAATGATGCAGTTGTCCAAGTCCAATAAATCCGCGCAATTCGCACGAGGCAACTAAATACTTACAAAAAATATTATCGTAACTTATTATAATACAGTATGTTGCAACAACATTAGTAAAAATTTTTGATAATTTTTCATTATTTTACTATAATGACCATTAAAAATAATCCGATCTCCATTATAATTATTACATAAATAGACATAAAAGTGATAAACACTATAAAATATCGGTATTATGCAGAGTGGTATTATCATTGAAATATCATAAAAATTATAATTGGGTTGTTTTGCGGTTGCTGGTCGGTTGTATCATTTTGATAGCGGCGGGATTGAAAGCGGAAGCGTTGGCGGCAGGAACACCGGATTTTGGAAGCGGATTGTTGCATGCACGGTGGTTTAATATTATTGTCGTTGAATGTGAGTTAGTGTTTGGGGTATGGTTACTGTCCGGCTTGCTACAAAAATTGGTATGGCTTACGGCGATTGTGTGTTTTGTGATATTTTCTCTGACAGCATGGTTCAAATTTTTTATAGGAGAACGTTCCTGTGGGTGTTGGGGAAATGTGGACATTCTACCGATTTACACGGCAGTATTTGATACAATGGTAATCGGGCTGTTGATTGCATTTCGACCAAAGGAAATTATTTTTCATTGGCAGACGTTTTTTCAGGAGTTGGTCGGCTTGAGATTTAGCAAACGGTTTTTTGCCGCTCTTGGAATTTGGTTTGTTGTTGCGGTGCCGGTAACGTATGCCATGACGTCGGTTAAATTTGTGACGCTCGCGACTGATTCGGTCGTGACCGGAAATGAAAAATCTATCATATTGCAACCGTCCCAGTGGATTGATAAAAATTTTCCGTTGTTGCAGTTTTTAGACGACGCTAATGTGAGCAAAATTTCAACGGGGCGAAAAAATGTTGTGTTGTTCCGTTTCGATTGTGAAGAGTGTCGGCAAATGATTGAAAAAATACAAAATAAGAATCATTATATTTTTATTGCGATTCCTTCCGAGAAAAACAATGTCGCTCTTTTTTCTTTGTCGGAATATTCGACATTGCCGGAACGCTATGAATGGTGGATTGAAACGCCGGTTGTTTTTGTGTTGGAAAATGGAACCGTTAAAGAAGTTCTTAAAGAAATAGAATGAACAACAATGAGACCGTCTTTCAAAATATTTTATTCCTTTTTCGTTGTCGTTTTTTTGATGGCGTTTTGTTTGAGTGGATGTAATAAAAACGACAAACAGGTTTCCGCGCGGGTCAAAAAATATGTGTCGGAACAGGGCGCATCGGAACAAATATTTGATGAAGATACAAACACGGTCACATTGACGCATGATTTTGGGGTTCTTGTTCAGCCGATTGAAAAAGAAGAGACTTGTGAATTTGAAATTAAAAATGAGACGCAAACGGCATGGAATCTCAAAGCGATTGTCAATACTTGTTCCTGTACAATTGCCGATATGACCTCATCGAAAGTGGAAGCGGGAAAAAGTGAGAAAATCCTTGTTGTTTATAAGCCGATTGGTGAAGGAAGTTTTGACGATAATCGAAAATCGTTGGTTCAATTTGAAGAAGAGACAGCGCCAAAATTTGTGTTATACGTCAATTCGCGTGTCCGTGATCCGATAACGTTGAAGCCGAAATCGCTTTCGTGGACGCGAGTTGGTGAAAATCAGACAAAGAATGACAGTTTTGAAATTCAGAATTTTTCGGAAAAAACTTGGGACAAATTTGAAGTTACGGAAAAACCGGATTGGTTAACTCTTGAATATAAAAATATTCAACCGCCGCAAACGGAACCGGCAATGAAACAACTTTGGTTAGCCGATATTCATGTCGATACGCAAGGCGTGAATCCCGGTGAACATCGAGGAGAAATTGTTTTGAAATTCGGTGAAAATGAAACCAAATCCTTACCGGTTGTTTTACAGATTACGTCGGCGGTGAGTGCGATTCCCGGTCAGTTGTTCTTTGGGGACGTTCAAAAAAATGAAACGGCAACCAAGAACATTAAAGTTGTTTTTAGTCCCGATTCCGTTCCGAAAAATAAAAGTGAAATTCGTTTTGAACATGATTTCGGTGAAAGATTACAATGGGATTGGGTTTCCACCGAAGGCGAAACATGGGAATTACAAGCGTCGTTAACATTGAACGATGAGAAAATACCGGAAGAGCCGGTTGTTACAATGACATTTTCCAACCCAACGTTACCGAAAATTAAATTGCCGGTTTATGTGATGCTTAACACGGAGGCGGAACCGTGAAAAATAGTATCCTAACGATTTTGAGTTTGTTTTTGATGTTTGTAGCAATGTCAATGCTTTTTTGCGAAGACGAACAAATTGAAGAAACGAAAAATGAAACAAATGTCGGTGACGTGATATGCGGTCCGAAATGCGTTCATTTTTTGTTGGATTATTACGGAAAAGAACAAGAAGACATTATTCGTTTGGTTCGTGAAATTCAATATCCCGAATGGCGTGAAGGTGCAACATTGTCAAAAGTTGCCGAATCATTGGAAAAACGGGGAATTTATACGTTTGCGATGAAAATCAAGCCGTCGGCACGGCTTGTTTGGAAATATCCGGTGATTGTACATTTGAGTCCTCGCCCCAATGAGCAGATTGGGCATTATGTGGTTTGGCTTCCTGAATCGCGTGATAATGATTTGCGAATTTGGAACGGCGACGAAGGAATGCAAAATCATCAGGAAAGGACTTGGTCGAAAGAGCGGTCTGGTGCTGTGTTACTCACTTCACCGGAGCCAATCACGAAACCGAGTCAAGCCGTAAAATGGGTTGGTTTACCCTTTTACGATATTTATTGTTTGGCTTTCGCGTGGATTATGTTTTTGTCCGGCGTTGGCTTGATTGTGAAAACGTTTTGGATGTCAAAACGTTACTTAAAAACTTTTGGTTAAAGGACTAAAATTATGAAAAAAACAGTATTGAGAGTAAGTGTTGTCATTACCGCATTATGCACTATGGCAGGAATTTCCCTTTTCACTTCTGATTTATCGCTTTGTGAAAGGTTGGATACAAGCATAATATATGGTGGTGCAGGTAGTTGTCGGGTGGATGGAGCCAATTTTGGAACTTGTGCAGGTGGAAATACTTGTAACCAAGTCCTCTGCAACTACAATGCAACAAATGGTAATTATTATTGTGGGACGTCAACGACTAATGAGAAATTACGAGAAGCATGGCGAAAAGCGTGCGGATGGGCGGAGCAGGGAAAAGCTGTATGTAGTCATACAATTGTCCATTGTCATCGTATTCATACTTGCAATGTATCAAGTGACATTAGCTATGCAAATTGTGTAAGTCGATTGGTTCCATGGGATTCTTCTCCAGAAGGAAATGATTCAGGTGGATATCATTTTGCCGTTCAGGAGTGGTATTGCGTTACTAATGCAACAACTTTAAGTAGGGATAAATCAGATTATTTTGCTGATGGATTAAATTGTGGCAATTGACAATTATTGATAGGTTTTATCAAAAGCATTTTGAAGTGTCTGTGAACGATTATTAGGTAGAAATCATTGTAGTCGTTCACACCTAAAATTATATTTTCAAGGTTATATTTATGTGTCGGATTTGTTTTTTATGTTGTTTTATTTTTCTACAAAATTTGTATTTCGATTATGTAGTTGCAGATGATGCTCATATAATTTTGCGTGGTGTTGATGACGCAAAAGAACGTCTAATTTCTGGAATTGTAACAATTCGTGGAACAATCATTGAGAAATACAATGGCAAAATCAGAGAACACAAAAATGTCGAATATCATATCATATTTGATTACTCTAAAGGTAATTACA
>JAIRYX010000168.1 GCA_031267635.1 Planctomycetaceae bacterium | reverse complement strand
GATGCTACGCTTCCGTAATCAGCTTTACGGAATTTTAAAACAGCTTGAGCATATAAAGTATCCGTTGGAACTCTGCGGAAGGCGGAAAATCATTTCCGGCGGTTGCTGAAAGTCTGCGGGAGCGTTCCAGACGTTTTCAGCAGTTGCTGAAAGTCCGCGGGAACGTTCCAGACGTTTTCAGCAGTTGCTGAAAGTCCGCGGGAACGTTCCAGACGTTTTCAGCAGTTGCTGAAAGTCTGCGGAAACGTTCCAGACGTTTTCAGCTGTTGCTGAAAGTCTGCGGAAACGTTCCAGACGTTTTCAGCAGTTGCTGAAAGTCTGCGGGAGCGTTCCAGACGTTTTCAGCAGTTGCTGAAAGTCTGCGGGAACGTTCCAGACGTTTTCAGCGGTTGCTGAAAGTCTGCGGGAGCGTTCCAGACGTTTTCAGCGGTTGCCGAAAGTCTGCGGGAACGTTCCAGACGTTTTCAGCGGTTGCTGAAAGTCTGCGGGAACGTTCCAGACGTTTTCAGCGGTTGCTGAAAGCCTGCGGAAGGCGTAAAATCATTTAAACCGTCCGCTGGAAGGTTGCGGAAATGCGAAAAGTCATGTATAGTGGTTGTAGGAAGTTTGCGGAAGAAAAAAACAACCGTTCACGAAGTCATTTTATAACGCGAAACACGCGAACCATTCGCGAAAAGACGCGAAAAATAAATTTCGCGATGTTTCGCGTCATTTTTGCGTCTTTCGCGTTAAAAATCCCTCTAAATTACCAAACGAGTAAGAACGCCAAGTCTGCGGAAGAGAAAAAACTCACGGCAATCGCCACTGGCAAGTCTGCGGAAGCAAGAAAACTCACGGCAATCGCCACTGGCAAGTCTGCGGAAGCAAGAAAACTCACGGCAAGTGCCGCTGGCAGGGTTGCGGAAATGTAAAAATTCGTTTATAGTGAGTGATGACCGGAAGGTTACGAGAGGCGTATCCTTGCAATCATCAAAATTATCAAAAATATTGTAACAATTCACTGGATTGGAAATAACAATAGAAGACACAGAGACGTTTTTTAAGTGCGGAACAAACGAAATAGACGAAAATCTTACTTTCACCTCTTTCGCATGTTTCGTACTCTCAAAAATAAAACTTGTCGCAACCTTTCGTGTTTTTTAGCGTGTTTCGCGTTTTAAAAAAACTCTAGGAACTCTGTACGCTCAATATTTAATCGTGCAATTGAGTGAAATAATACAAATTTTTTCAAACGGTCAATCGCGGAACAATATCACTTTTTCACATTATTACTTTACTTTCAACATGCCGAAAATTACTGTTTCCCAAAACCACAAGAGCGATCAAAATTCCGTCACATCGCTTCTCAAGTCAAAGATTGCCGCCGCGCTGCAGGAAAATTCCGGTGCAGTTAAAGAGTTTACAGGACGTTGGACGGACGACCATACGATGGAATTTGCTTTCAAAGTGATGGGGTTTTCGATTAGCGGACTTCTCAAATCGCTTCCTAATCAGGTTTGGGGCGAAGTGACATTGCCGTTTGCCGCAATGATGGTCAAAGGAATGATTGAGTCGCGGCTGAAAGAAGAAATCGGAAAAATTCTCGCCGAAAGCAAAACATGACCGACGACGCATCTTCAGCCGCACGTGACGATCTCGCATTTGAGTATCTTGAGCAATTAGAATTTACGCCGTATCCGTTTCAAGAAGAAGCGATTTTTGCGTGGTTTTCCTCAAAGCAAGGCGTATTAGTTTGTGCTCCGACCGGTATGGGAAAAACCCTCATCGCCGAAGCGGGATTGTTCGAGTCGCTCAAAACAGGCAAACGCGCGTATTACACCACGCCGTTAATCGCGCTGACCGAACAGAAATACCGCGAAATTCAAGCCGCCGCCGAACGATGGGGATTCAGTCGGCGCGATGTTGGATTGGTGACGGGAAACCGCCGCGAAAATCCTGATGCGAAAATTCTTGTCGTTGTGGCGGAAATTTTGTTCAACCGGCTTTTGTATCAAGTGTCGGGAAATCGAGAACATTTTCCGGCAGAAATGCCGCCTTCCGCGTTTGATTTTGACGATGTTGCGGTTGTGGTGATGGACGAGTTTCATTCTTTCGCCGACGCGGAACGCGGAATCGTTTGGGAATTTTCACTCGGTTTATTGCCGGAACATGTGCGGACGCTTCTCATTTCCGCGACGGTCGGAAACGCTTACGAATTTGTGTCGTGGCTGCGAAACACGACGAACCGGACGTTAACAATGGTGCAAAGCGACGAGCGGAAAGTGCCGTTGACATACCGATGGGTCGGCGACGAACTCTTGAGCGAACAATTGGAAAAAATGTGCGGTCAGGATTTAACGCCCGCTTTAGTTTTTTGTTTTAACCGCGAAGAATGTTGGTCGGTTGCCGATCAAATTCGCGGCAAAGCGATCATCTCTTCCGAAACGCAAAAAATTATCAGCGAAAAACTCGACGAATACGATTGGTCGCAAGGAGCGGGACCGAAATTGCGCCAGCTTTTGATTCGCGGCGTCGGGATTCATCATGCCGGAATCTTGCCGCGATACCGCCGCATTATCGAATCGCTGTTTCAGCAGAAACTTCTTTCTATCGCGGTTTGTACGGAAACGCTGGCAGCGGGAATCAATCTTCCGGCAAGATCGGTTGTCTTGCCGAGCATCATCAAAGGACCGCCGGGTGAGAAAAAAGTTGTCGAGTCCAGTACGGCGCATCAAATTTTCGGACGTGCCGGACGTCCGCAATTCGACACGCATGGTTATGTTTTTGCGTTGGCGCATGAAGACGACGTAAAAATCGCGAGGTTCAAAGAAAAATACGATCAGATTCCCGAAGATACCAAAGACCCGAAACTGCGCGAGATGAAAAAGAAACTCAAAAAGAAAATGCCAACGCGCCGGGCAAACGAGCAATATTGGTCGGAACAGCAATTTCAGCAATTGATTAAAGCTCCGCCGGGCAGATTGTCTAGTCGCGGACAATTCCCTTGGCGATTGCTGGCGCATATTTTAGAAACGTCGTCCGATGTGTCGCGGCTGCGCGAGTTGGTATCGCGGCGGCTGATGGGACCAAAATGGTTGTTGCTGGGACAACAGCAACTCAACCAAATGCTGCTCACGCTTTGGCGGCACGGCTATGTCCGGCTTGAACCTCTTCCGACCGAATTTGGTTATCATGCTTCCCAAGCGGCGGAATTGGAAATTCTCCGCGAACAAAAGCGTAAAGCAGACGCGGAACGCAAGAGCCGTCCGTTTGGATTCGGGCTTTTTGACGACGGTTTTCTCGTGGATAATTTCGCGGGATTTGACGACTTCACCAATAATCAACCGCAAAAAAATCCGCCGAAAGAAACATCCCGCAGCAACAATATCAATATCGGCGGCGACACGGAAACAACGGAATCGCTACGCGAATCGTATAAACCGGAAACGGCTTACGCGACAGCAAAGCTCGCCGACTTGCTTCGTTTTCGCGGCGTGAATCCGATTTACGGACTATTTTTAATTGAGCATTTGGGAATGGCAAACCGCGAGGAACGAATGCAAGCGTTTGAAAGTATTCTTGAAATGCCGAATAGTGTTATGTCTTACGTCCGCGTTCCCAAACCGGACGACCTGCCGCCGGGACCGCTGGCGCGGGAACGTCTTGATCCGTTGTTATTACAATACGGCTTGGCGACGGAGGAGGAAATTTCGTGGGAAGCGAATCAAGCGCATCGGGAAGAGCAGCGCGGCAAATTCGGCAGTTACGACGACGCGCCGGTTTTTATCTTATCGCTTGCCGAAAAGCTGCGGCGTTTGTTTGATTATGAAGACCCGGACGTCTTTTTGCGAACCAATCCGGTCTGGTCGGCGGGAGAAATTCTCTCGTTCCAATGCGATTTCAACAAATATATCACAAGCCGTTCTCTGCAAAAACAAGAAGGGGTGATTTTCCGGCATTTATTGCGTTTGATTTTGCTGTTGGAAGAATTTGGACAATTCTCTCCGCCGGACACGACAACGTTAGAATGGCAAAACGATTTACAAGACGTTACGTCGCAACTCACCGAATGCTGCCGCAAAGTTGACCCGGACTGCACCGACGAAGTCCTGCAAGCATCACGAGCGGTGAATGACAAGGCGGTGTGAAAGAACGAAAAAGGCAATTTTCTGCGTATTTCTTCACATTTTGGGGAGGGATTTATAGGAACTTCTAAAAAACTCATTTTCAACAAATTTTACCGTTGAAAAATAAGGGCTTACGAATATTTTGGGGAGGTTTTTAGAAGTTCCCTATAAATATCAACTCGGAATTGAACCTAACTTTTTTGATTATTTTTAAAGAGATTCATTATTATGAGTAAAAAAATCACTCGTCGTGTTGTCATTGGTACTGTTATAAGTGGGCTTGCAGCTGGTCCTTTTATTATACGTGCCTTAAAGATTAAGTCTCCCATTGAAACATCAGTTGATCGTGCAGTGGGTATTCCTACTACTGTTTCAGATATCTTACAAAATTGCACAGCACAAAAACAGTTATTTCAGGAATGGAATAAATATGGACATTTATTTGACATTTCTATTATTCCACAAAAGTATACAGAATCATTTTCGATACCTCTTAACTTACCAACAAATTATAAAAGTGCTTTTACTTCAATCAACGCAGAATTAAGAGGACACGTTAATTTATTCAAAGAAGCATCAATTGAAAATTTAATTTTTTGGGGATTACGAGAAGGTGTAATTCAATCAGTAATGTCTCCAAAGTGTGTGTTTGCAAGACTCGATAAGTGTGTTGTGAAAAAAGTCAATTTTGAGGGTAGCCAACCCACGCTTGATAGTTTATCTTATGATTTAGGGACTTGTTCGTTTTACCAAACGGAAGCTTCTAAGTTGGTTGCTGAAAATAATAACGGTCTATCAATGTGGTTGTTAGATCAATTATTTTTTTCACCATCAAAACACGAGTTAAACGTTGGTGATTCCTTTGAAGTCAGTATGCCGATGTTAGGTGGTATTAGATTTATTGCTTCAGTGGAGAATATAGTACAAATACTTAATATCTCCGCCGTGAAAATCATTCTTGAAAAACGATTGAATAAAGATGATTTTAACGATTACTCTCAAGTTACAGGTAAACAATTAGTGCAAAGAAAAACCTGTATTATTACAAATGATTTCAATGAACAAGAATTTGATGAAGAAAAAATAAATGACTATGAAAAATTAAAAACGAATATTGAAGAAGAAATAAAAAATGAACAAATTGAGCAACCTTATCTGCTTCATAAAACTGTGTTATACATTGATTTGAAAACAGGAATAACTATTAGACGTGAAGATGTAAGTCATATGGAGGATCAAACTTCTTTTTCAATCTTTCAAATGTCATAGAAAATTTTTTATTTTACTCTCCTTATTATGGAGTACAGTAATTACATAAATATTGTGTTTTTGAAACGTTGTTTTAATTGATACATAGGGCGTTTGAGCCAATGATAAAAATTAAAATCACAAATTTGTATTTATTCTAATCGGTTTTGTTTTTGATAATATAAACAATTTTATAAAAGGCAATCATGATGACTGATGAAAAATTAGATGATTATATATTCGAAGTGAATTTTGGTGGTAAACATATTGATAAAATTGAAAACATGGCTCAGCCAGAAGCAGATTGTAGTGCTGATTGCTCATGTTCTTGCCCTTGTATTTGTATAGCTACATGTACATGCAATGGCATTTGTTATGCCTACGATTATCCAATAACTGCAGCTGATAAACAGCAGTGGACATTTAATACTGTGAGCATTCCTAAAAAAAATGCTGCATCGAACACAAGTTCTGCACCTGTTTTTGCACCAGTTAATAGTGCTGCATATAGAGTGACTTTTGTAAAGAAAAATTTAGGGTGATTCTTAATATATACTCGTTGTACTTGAAAATTCGGTTTTGTAAAAATACATAAAAAAGTTTTATCCTTAAAAACCTGGAGTATTTCATAATCTCATTAAAAAACGAATTTTAAAGTGTAATGAGTATATGCTTCGTGTGGTGAGAAATTATTCATTGATGACCTCCTGTTATTTGTGGAATTTGCAAAAGAAATAAATGTGTAATTTCTAGCTGTGGAATGTATAATTAGTTGTTTATTTATATCGTTTTTTTTGTAATACGTGTTTTCATGTTAGGTAGTGTTGAAAATGCTCACAAACGGTGTTGTATTTGTCAAAAATTTTTAGGATATTATGCTATGGCGTTTCTGTTTTGAGTATCCGTAAAAATATACTGATGAACACTCGACGGTTACCGCTTTTAGTGGTCATCCTATTTAATAGTATAAACCGTTCACAAGTTTCTCCTAGCAGTTCGATTATCAGCATATGGTGTTCTATGATGTAATACACTTTCATAAACTTAATCATTTATCAGAAGACGACCTTTTCACAATCACCTTTTACATTTTTAAAACTGCCTAATATATATGACTAAACCATTATTCATAAAATATTGTTCATCATCGGGAAAACGTGTTATATTTACGATGTGCTAACCAATAATATATTTGGAATTAATAACATCATTTATGAGATTGTCGATGATTATGGATTTTTATCAGAAGATGAGATTATTAAAAAATACAACCAATTCTCTCCCAAGTGTATTAGTGAGGCATTGAAGGCAATTACGCAAATCCCTAAAATTCTAAAAAGTCATAAGCACATCCAGACACCCAAAGTTGAAGGTATATTATTGCATGGTAAAAAGTATACTCTTGATGAATTTCTTGCATCATATTCAAGAATGTTAATTTTAGAGTTAACACAAAAATGTAACCTTGCTTGTAAATACTGTTGTTATACTTCTTGCACTTGAAATTTCGGTTTTCACTGGCATCGTTATACCGTAAAATCCGGTTTGATCTCCATTCATAAAACCGAAAACTCAAGTGCAAGGAGTATATAGTACACACTATCCTCGTTTTAGATATCATGGACAACGTTCCATTGCTTGGGAAGTCATTGAACGAGCAATTACGAACCATCTTAATACACCTTATTCAAGCAATGTCATTTCTTTCTATGGTGGTGAGCCGTTAATAGAGTTTGAACTCTTAAAAAGAACAGTTTTGTTTGCCGAGGAACATAGTAGGAAACACAATAAAAAATACCGACTTTCTCTTTGACAACTAATGGAACGCTCCTAAATGACGAGAGCATGCATTTTTTTGTTGAACACCAGTTTTGTGTCTTAATAAGTATTGATGGAGATAAAAAATCTCACGATAATAATCGTATTTTTCGAGATACTGGACTTGGTACATTTGATACGATAGAAAAAAATATTAAGCGGTTTATTGAATTATATCCCAAGTATGAAAAACGTGGAATAATTATGACCTTAACTGCAGATAATAATTTTTTTATGTCAAACTCGTTTATACGAAGTTATCGTCAGTACTACCCAGCATTGGTTGTTAATTTTGTTGATGATGAGATCGGTATTGATGCAAAATCAAATCAGTATTTTTCACATTCATCTTTATGTAAGATTGATCAATGTGAAAGCCAGAAAACGTTACCTTTTTTCGACTGGACAGCTGTCCGGCAAGAATCTTTCGTTGAATGTTTGGATCAATTTTATTCACAACTAAGCCAATCTGTCGAAAAAGCAAAAAATGACTGGCCAATTTTTGGGGAACTATTTGTTGGTACTTATCGGCAAATACACAATAGAACAATAAAAAAACGCTTGCAACTTTCTGTAACATGTGGTTGTATTCCGGAAGCCGTTAGACTTTATTGTAATACTTATGGAAATTATTATCCTTGTGAGAAAGTTGAAACATCAGATATATTATGTATAGGGAATGTTTGGTCTGGAATTGACACTGAAAAAGTATATGGTTTAATTGAGTATTTAGGAAATATAGCAGATTGTAATAACTGTGTGGGTAAGTTTTTATGTGCTATATGTCCTATTTCCATAACAGAAGGAAAGAACCACTCTATGAGTCCTGTTCTAGTGAATAGAAAATGCGAATATACATTAAATCGTGTGCATGTGTATTTACAAAAATATACAGATATTATGGAAACAATGCCATCACTTTTAGATAATATCTATTCTGATATGTCACATGGAGATGATTGGTTAGAAGATGTTTATTTCTTGGTTTCACCTCATCAACATTTTCATAATTGTTCTATTTGTAAAAAATGAAAATTGGGATTGTTGATACAGGTATTCAGTCGTCCGCAAAAGCTATTGTTACAAATAGCATTTGTATTAGTGATGATAACAGCTTGCTGGGTTATTCTGTTAGCGATGATGGTGAAGATTATTACGGACATGGTACTCTTGTTACTTGCTTAATTCATATTTTTTGTCCTAGTGTTTCGCTTGTTTCGGTGCGAATTACGCAAGATTCCCCCCTCCTCATTCCTTATGTTCAAGAAAAAACTCTCGCAGCTGGAATAGACTGGTGTATAAAACATGAAATCCGCTTAATCAATGTCAGTTACAGTATTAAGGGGATAAAAAATAATGGTCCGCTTGCAGAAGTTTGTTCTAGTGCCGCAGAAAAAGGTATCATCATAATAGGAGCATATAGTAATACAAATCAAGACATTGTTTATCCAGCTGCATTTCCTACAGTTATAGGTGTATCAGCACTTCTAAATAGTGAATATGGAAAATACTTGATTCTTTCCGAGTATAATCATGATATAGCTGCCTTCGGGGGACCATATGAAGTAACTGCGCCAGATAAATCCTCAAGATTGATCTATGGAACAAGTTTTGCATCAGCACAAGTAACAGGAATGATTGGAAGAATGTTAATAATAAAACCAGAGTTAACGTTAAAAGAAATATTTAAGTATTTTAAAAAATATTCTTGTTAGCTAGACACTGTTAGCAAAGAATAATTTTAAGGAATTAGGAATAAATCCTAAAAAGTTTATGTTCAATTTCTAACGGAGTACCAAACGCCGACTTTTTGAGTTTGCCAAATATTCGTTCTATCAGCCCCGTTTCTTATATTCGCTCTTTGTCATAAGCTATTTCTTCTTTCCGGTTTCAGTATTATCGGCTCGTTATTGTTCCATTCTCATTCACGGCGACACTCGTTGCTGTCATATTCCCGATCAGCTATCACCACACAGCCGACTATAAATGTGTAGATACTAGCGCGAGTCCCTCAAATCCCAATTGTCCCCGAAGCCCCTTTCACTGAGAAACTTCTTCATCAAAACACGCAAGAGCTTCCGCCGCGTTAAGTTGCCGGACAATTAACGAAGCGTGCGGGAATTTTCGCATTTTATTGTGGCTTGCCAGAACGACGACAGTAAACGCTCCGGCTGTGTGTGCTGCCAGCGAACCTTGTACGCCGGTCTCAAACACCATCAGCGACGACGGTTCAATGCCGAATCGTTCCGCCGCTTTGAGATAAATTTCAGGATTCGGTTTGCCGTGAACAATGTCTTTCGACGGTAATGAACTTCTAAAAACATCATTTTCAACACATGTGACCGTTGAAAAGTAAGGACTTACGAATATTTGGGGAAGGTGTTTGGATGTTCCTTTGTAAAATACTGTCACGATTCAGTCGATCAAATCAAATATAAGTCCGCACTGGGTAATAATATTTTAATGACGATGTCTCCATTGGCTGGCTATCTGAACGGTTTTACTACTGCAGCCCTTACCCTTAGTAGCCAGCAAAGCCCCCAAACTCGCCCTTATGTCCTTATTTTTTAGATCATGGATTGTTACAAAAAAACTTGAACGAAAAATAAGGGCGCATATTGGTGGTGCAATCCGGGCTACTAAAGGAATTTCATCAATAAGAGCGGCAATGAGAAAATCTTTCGGAAAAACTTGATTGACAGAATAATTTGCCTACGGCGTAATTCGGAAAAAGGATTGTTTTGAGTGTTCAAAGGGACATGAGGAACAAAAGAGACTTTGGGGACTTAGAAAAACTATATTGGAATTTTGGAAAACTTTTTTTGGGAGGTGATAAATCTTGGGCGGAAGTAATCCGCCTCTACGGAGAAAACAAATGAATCCCCCAAGCCCCTAATGTCCCAATGGTCTCTAGCATCGGAACTGCCGACTGTCTCTGGAAGCCGAACCGTTTTTTATTCTATGATATAATCTTGCTCGATGACACGCATTTTTTTCCATTTGCCTTGAAAGAATCGAAGACAAAAAATTCCGGCATACACGCATGTCCAAACGGTGAGGATCGTCCAGCAAGCGTACACTCCGAATCCAAGCCAGATGAACAAAGAACATGTTCCCGCTAGTATCGGTGCCATAATCATCATTACCAGTAGCAAAAAAAACGAGTCGCCCGCGCCTTTAATTGCGGACATAAAAACGATATTCACGCCGTCGAAAAGAATATAAACGGCGATAAATCGCAACATAATCACCGTCATATCGTGCAACGCCGCGAGTTTCTCCGCGTCGCCGAACATCATATAAGCGTACAGTAGCGGATTTGGAAAGAAGAGGAATAAAATCACGAAAAAACTATTGGAAAACAAGCCGAGCGTCAGCGCGGTCAATGTCGCGCGTTGCGCCAACTCCGGGCGGTTCTCGCCGAGATGACGTCCGACAATGCTCATCACCGCGATTCCCATTCCAATCAATGGCAAAAACGAAAGCGAGTTCAAACTAAACGCGATCGCGGTCGCCGATAACGCTTGCGGACTGAGCATTCCCATCAACATAATAAACACGTTGAAGCTGGTCATCTCGAACATATATTCTATGCCGCCGGGAAACCCGAAACGAAATATTCGCTTGATTAACGACAGATCAATACGGCATCCGCGAAGAACGCCGAATTGATCGTTACGTCCGTCGGCAAGGAACATCAGCGCGAAAAACGCGAAAAACCGAAACCACATACAAATGGTCGTCGCGAGCGCCGCACCGCCGACTCCCAGCTCAGAAAATCCAAAACGCCCAAAGATCAGCGTGTAACCAATCAAGACGTTCGCAATGTCGGACGCGATATTGACGCTCATGACCGTTCTTGTTTTACCGCGACCGATAAAAAACGCGGCAATGGCTTCCGCGGAAATTTGCGCACCAACGCCGTATAACGCGAAGTGCATAAACTGCTTCTCCAGCGCGATCAGTCCCGGCTCATGTTTCATCAACGGAAACACCATCACGAACACCGGCTCAAGCAAGATATAGATCGGCAGAAGAATTATGCCGAAGAATATTCCTTGCCAAACGACGGGACCAATGCGATGCGGCTTGCCGGCGCCGTAATATTGCGAAACAAACGCATTGATCAACATCATGATTCCGAGTGGCAACGACGTAATCACAAGATAGAACGAACTTGCGGCAGTCGCCGCACCAGTCGCGGCTGCGGCAATTTCATCCGCCGATTGAATCGTGTTACTTTGTGTAAACAACTCCGCAGTTTTTCCACTATACCAAGTCAGCATCACACGGTCGGCGAAATTCATAATCGCCCACGAACCGGAGGAAATCACCATCGGCACAGCAATAGCAAGAACATCGCGCCACCCCGCCGGGCGCGACCACCAGTGAAGAACGTTTTTAATAATCATTCGTTTATTTTACCGTAAAATGGCGAGAGGGACAATTGAAAACTTCAGGACTATTGGGAGAGGGAATTCCAAATTCCAAAAATTTCCATTGTCCCCAAAGCCACTCGGAGTTGGGAACCATTGGAGACAGGTTCTCAGTGTTTCATCATTTCATCGGGCATTTCTTTCATTTGTTTTGTTAATATATTTTGCCGTGCCGACGTTCGGCGCTACCGTTTGCAAAATCGGCGTTTGATGGCTCGCAAGTAAAATCCTCGACGTCGGCGGTTCCGGCGCGTTTGACGCACTCTCTTCTTCAATAACGTCTTTCTGACTCACCGTGCGATAACGTGCTTGTTGTTGCTGAATCTGTTGTTGCCATAATATTGCTTGACGTTGACGTTCCCACACGAGCCGTTGTTCCGGCGTCATGTCGGCCACTGTTCCCGGCGGCGTCCGCATCATCGGATTTTGCGGCGGTAGTGTTTGTTGAATCGCCCCGTAATTTGCCGCCAATCCCGGTCGCCGCTGATACACCGGGTGAAGCGGCACCGGATGAAATCGTGGATAAGGCATTTGAGCAACGCTTTTCGGCGAGGATTCCGGGACGTCTGAATCGGTTTCTTTGTTGTTTGTCCCTTGGGCATTTGCCATTGTCTTTTGTCCCGCTACTCCGTCGAGCGGTCCGGCAATTGGTGGAGCGTACATCGGTTGAGCATATCCCGGCGAATAACCTGTCGGAGCATAACCAATTGGCGGGTAACCTGACAACGAAAGTCCTGTCATACTCAATCCCGGCACTACGCGGGCGTCAATTGGATTCACCATCATCGGATTTACCGATTGCTGAAACGTCGGATTTGCGGCGACATACGCCGTTGTATTGGGCGAAACTCCCGAAACCATCGGCGTTCCGGGAACAGGCGTCGTCAGTCCGTTTGGCATCATTCCGTTTGCCAGGTTTCCCTCATGAATCATTGCGTAGGTTTCGGTCGTTTGCGATGGATTTCCGGCGTTGTTCATTCCGTTTGGTGACGTTACCGGAAATACCGCCGATGTTGGCGGTATTGATGGTGAAGGTTGTCCTGAAACTTGTCCCGGCAACGGGAGTATCGGCGGTTGAATTGGAGTACTGCGGAAAGCGTTTTCCGTCGTTGCCCCTTGCGGATTTTGCGACGGATGATTTTGCAATGGTTGCGAAGCAGGCAACGGCGGATTCTGTTGTATGCCGGGAACTTGCTGTGGGAAGAAAAGAGAATGGGGCAATATTATTCCATTTGGCATAAGTACGCCATTCGGAATAACAACTGCCCCAGGAGGAATTGATAACGAACCAGGGGGAACCGAACCGGAAAACGTAGCCGGAAAAGGGTTCGGAAAAGTATTCGCTATCGTTGGATTATAACTCGTAATATTCACATTTCCGCCAGCCGCTGCCGCCGTGCAATTTTTGCAATGGCATTTACTTTTAAACGCGGTTAACGGACCAAGAAGCGAATCGGCAAGCGTTGAATTCTTTCCTTTGGTACACACGGAGGATTTTGATTCATTTTCCGAAGCAGGAATGTCTGTATTTCCGGGATGCCCCACCCAAGGCGTTCGATTGATTTCAAACGCCCAATCGCCGCGGAAAATGATCCCGCGCTTATTTGAATTTGCCGTACATCCCATTACGGCATTCAAAACAACGCAAATTATTGTCACATAAAATGTTATAAAATATTTTTGCGAAAGTTTTTTGAACACGTCAACCTCGCTATCGGAAAAGAAAACGGTTTCTTGCGAAAAGCCAATCAACGGGCAGCTATCGCGTCATCGCGGAATTTTTTTTACAAAACTCCAGTGATTTTCAATAATTTCATCGTCTGATTTATCGGTAAACTTGAAATAATCAAAAAAGTTTCTGTATTTTTACAAATTTAAATACTCCTTACTTTAAGGTAATTTTATGATAAAATTTATGAGGAAATTGACAATAAAGCATTTCCAATTACAGGCGGAAGTTGTAATATTGCCATAAAATATTACAATAATCTATGGTTTTTACAGATTTGTTACATTGGAATTTAAGGAGCAACCATGGCTAAAACAATCAATTCAAACAACGTATCGCCGAAAGCGTTTGTCGGCGTGATTCTGGCGGTGTTCGTTGTCATCGTTTTCTTTATGAGCATTCGCACGGTGGATGTCGGACATATTGGAATTGTTACGTCATTCGGAAAAATTATCGGTGAAACGCTTGAGCCGGGGTTGCATATTGTTGCGCCTTGGCAAAAAGTTGTGTCGCTAGATTGCCGTGTGCAACGGACGGAAGAAAGAACGCCGTGTTACAGTCAAGATTTACAGCAAGTCGAAGCGGACGTTACGATTCTTACCATTTTGACCAAAGAGCGAGCTATATCGGTTTATTCGACGGTCGGTTTACAATATTTGGAACAAATCAAGCCGCGCGTTTTTGAAATTTTGAAACAATGTATTGCAAAATACGAAGCGGAAAAGATTGTCGAAAATCGCCAGAAAATGCGCGACGAAGTTCTTGAAGCGTGCCGTGAACGCCTAAAAGAAATGGTCGATGTGCAGGATGTTGTCATTGCGAATTTTGATTTCAGCGAAGAATATGAACAGGCGATTGAGCGGAAACAAGTGGCGTTGCAAGACAGTTTGCGTGCAGCAAATGAGTTAACGAAAGCGAAAATCGAAGCGGAACAAGCGATTGAAACCGCGAAAGGCGAAGCGGAAGCGATTAAAGTTCGCGGAGAAGCGATGCAACAAAATCCCGGAGTTGCGCAATTGGAAGCGATTAAGAAATGGGACGGTAAAGCTCCTCAAACGGTTGTTTTACAAGGTCACGACGTTGCTAATGTTCCTGTAATTTTTCCGATTAAATGAATAAAAATCTCTCAAAACTTATTTCTTGTTTTTTTTCCACGAAACAACACAATATCATGTCCTCAAAGTCCCTTTTGTCACTAATGTCCCTTGGGGAATGAAAACCGAAGATTTTCCATGAAAAGAAATGTTTTGTTTGAAAAGATTAAGTATAAATTAAGGTTTAGAAAAATAATGGTTGCTATACTCCATAACGTGAGAAAAATGTATTTTGTAGGGGTGACGCTTGCCGTCGCCCGATTTTGGGAAACATTCTCCATTCGTAAACCTATTCTCAATTCTTTATTAACAATTTTTTAACATTTGAAAAAGAAACGAAACACCGATGACGTCACAAATTGCTATCGTAGGAACTGAAGGTTCTGGTAAAACCGTATTAGCAACCGTTTGGGCAAAGAAAATGTTCCAGCAGGGCGACACATATCTTTATTCCAAAGGTTTCAATACAGGAATATATGTTGAAAAGGCATGGATTACATTGAATAACGGCGAATGGCTTCCTTCAACTTCTCCAGGAAAAAAATTTGAATTGGAATGGGATTTGTATATTGGCCACGTAGCTTACCCCGTTAAACTTCTTGACGTTGCGGGGCAGGATTTACGAGCATTGTTTTCCAATGAAAGACGCAACGATACAAATTTGTCCGAACATGAACGTAGCGTTCTTGACTATTTGACAAATTCATCCATTATTGTCATAGTCGTAAACCTTGATGATTTTGTTGGAGAGCCGGAAGTATTCAAGCGGGTGGAAAACGAATTGATTCTCAAAGACATTATCGACATATATGCTGCGGATAAACAACATCAAGACATTGCCGTTGTTTTCACGGCTTATGATTTGTATCAAGCCGAGATGGAAGAACAGCACGGTTGTTTTGAAGACTATGTGAAAAACAAATTGCGTATTCTTTGGCAAGCAATGAGAGTGGGGCGACAATCCGGTAATATGTCAATCGACCTTTTTCCGGTTGCTGCGGTGAATAAAACGGAAATTTGTCCTGAAAGCCGTCGTCGCGTACCCAAGCCAAATTTTACAAGTTTCGGATTAGAGGAATTTTCTGATTGGGTTCTTACTAAAGTCCAACAACAAATCGCCATTGCAGCAAGTAACCAATATGTAAGTAATGTTTTCAATGGTCTGATCAAGGAAACTGAGACAAGCGCTGTAATACATCTACCTTATGAACCACATTTAAAGAGCGTTTCAATGCCAAAAAATCCGCAAGCCGGTGACGTGTGGAAATTTACAATGGACGGCATTGAATATTCGTTTCATTGGTGTCCTTCCGGAAAATTCATGATGGGGAGTCCATCATCGGAGGAAAATCGCAGGAGTAATGAAACACAACATCAAGTCACTTTAAGTCAAGGTTTCTGGATCCAGGAAACGGAAGTAATGCAGCAGATGTGGGAATGCGTGATGGGTGACAATCCGAGTCGTTTTGAAGGAAAGCAGCTACCAGTGGAATGTGTCTCGTGGTATGATTGTCAGAAGTTTATTAGTCGGCTAAACGCATTGAATATATCCTCGTTCGGTTATCGGTTTTCGTTACCGACGGAAGCACAATGGGAATACGCTTGCCGTGCAGAAAGTACGACAGCTTATAGCTTTGGTGATTCGTGGGAACAATTGGAAAATTATGCGTGGTATAATAA
Source organism: Planctomycetaceae bacterium (assembly GCA_031267635.1). Taxonomy (GTDB): domain Bacteria; phylum Planctomycetota; class Planctomycetia; order Pirellulales; family Thermoguttaceae; genus WRMR01. The sequence goes on along the minus strand of JAIRYX010000168.1, from coordinate 4,139 downwards.
CAGTAGTAGCGGCGAGAGCAATCCAGTTGGTCAAAAAAAAGCGAACTCTTGGGGATTATACGATATGCACGGCAATGTTTCGGAATGGTGCAGTGATTGGTATGATGATTATCCGATCAAGAGCGTAATCAATCCTGTAGGGGTGTCTAATGGTTCGACCCGCGTGTTTCGTGGCGGGGGCTGGGGCATCTACGCCAGGGGCTGCCGGTCGGCGGATCGGAACGACTACGCGCCGACGGGCAGGAGCGATAGCTTGGGCTTGCGTTTGTCCTTAGTTGGTGAAAACAAATAAACAGTAGCAAGTCTATCCATAACTTACAAAATATCTGCCCGAAACGTAGCGGATGCGCAGTGTAGGAGCGGATACTTTGTAAGTTAGAAATTGGCAAACGGGATGACAACTTCTCTCAATATTGAGAGCAAATTTATCGTTCGCCGAACGTTCGCGTCGGTGATATACTTTACGCCGTCATGATATTGTAATTTTTGAAGTTTTGAAATTCAGGGTTCATGAGGGGTGAATTTCAAAACTTCAAAAATTACAATATCATGACGGCGTAAAGTATACTATTAAAGGCGCGGGGTTCATTACAAAAAAATAGAAAAAAATAAACAAATGTCCAAAACCAAATTTTAAAGAGTCTATCAAAAACAAATGATTTCCCCAAAAAAAATTCCGATTGACCGGCTTATTCACGATTCTTTTGTGCAAATCGAAAGAATGGCGTTTGACGAATATCAAAACGGCGGAAAAAATCTCGCGATCAATTACAGTATGGCAGAAAGCCCTTTTGGAAAGTTGATGGTTGCGTCCACCGCAAAAGGCGTTTGTTTTTTGGCGTTTGAAGACAATGAAAAACAAGCTCTCGACGATTTGAAAAGCCGCTTTCCTCATGCGACGTATCAAAAAAAATCGGATGAGATTCAGCACAACGCTTTACTCTTTTCCCCAAACGTTCCGTTCCAACCGTTGAAAATCTTACTGCATTTAAATGCCACCGATTTTCAACTCAAAGTTTGGAAATCACTCCTGAAAATTCCGATGGGCGAACTTTCCACTTACAGTGAAATTGCGAAAAAGATCGGCAACCCCAAAGCACCGCGTGCAGTCGGAAACGCAGTGGGACGTAATCCGGTCGCGTTTTGGATTCCATGCCACCGCGTCATTCGCTTGTCAGGCGGCATCGGCGGTTATCGATGGGGAATTGCTGTAAAAACGGCTCTCATGGCTTGGGAAAAGGAAAAAGCGTCAAACGATTAAAAGAAACGTTTTGAAACTCATTTATTTCTTTCCGCCGACGACAGGACGGCAAAACATTGTGCTGACAAACGGCGATTCCTTCGGTGTAATGAAAAATTCAGCATCTTCCGAAACATAATATTTTTCATCCGGCGTTGCCATTAAGTCGTGAATTTCCTGCAACTGCGACGCAATTCCTGAAAATTTCCCCGATACGTCCAATTTCTGAATCATTTCAACAATGTTTTCAATCGTTGTCGTTGAAGTTGAAAACGGTGAAGTTTCGAACCCCGACACAACGTCAGATTCGTTTGGAATGTTCTTTTCAACCGGTTCAACACCCAATGTTTCGTCGGGTTCTTTTTCTGCAAATTCCGTTGCTGGAGGTTGAGATACGACAGAATTTCCCATAAAATCAGACAAATCGAAAATTCCACTTGGGTGTTGCGCAAAAATTTCCGAATTGTTTTGCGTGGTAATTTCGAGAGATCCTTCAAAATTTTCGTGACTTTCTTTCGGCTGAGGACGCCACGTTTCCATCGTTTGAGATTCCGACTGATATTCCGGCATTAAAGACGCTGCTGTTTCCAGCGTTGATGTTTTGGCGGTCATCGGTTGTGGATTGTCGGCTTTCATGTCAAACGTTTTCACGACACGCAACTGTTCTTTCTGACGAATCGCCAACCAAACGCCAAGCCCCATCGCCAGAAAATTGGCGAAGAGAAAAAAAATGGAAATCATAACATCACGTAACGTTAAATTAACTCAAACAGTCAATAAAAATTCTTAATTTACTACGAAAAAATGCGAAGCTTTATACTCATCTCATTTGAACATTCGTTTTTAAGACAGTATTCTTCTTGTTGCTAACGTCTTTTTTTCATAAAAAAAGAAACATGCACGTTTGAAAAATTATACATTACACCAAAATAGAAAATCTTTAAAAATCCGCAGAAACCGTTGATTTTATGCTATAGTTTTTACGGTGTTGTTATCATTACTTATAAAAACGCTTTGATATTAACGATTGTACGAATTTTCTCAAAAGTACAAATAAAAGGTTCGGGCTATTAGAACAAGAGTTATGACAAAAAAATCACAATTAACAAACCGAGATGGCAGTCGAGTGTGGGAAGCATTACAGCTTCTGAAACAGCAAAGATTTGAAGATGCGTATACTCTTTTACCCGAAAATGTTGACGAAGATTCTGCCGATTCCGCTGAAATTCTTTTTGGACGCGCGATTGCATTACAAGGTTTGGAACGGCTTGATGAAGCGATTGAATGTTACGAAAAAATCCTCGAAATATCGCCGGACGAAGCGGTTATTCATTATAATTGCGGTTGTTTGCTCAAAAAACAAAATCGTTTAGAACAAGCTCTCGCCGAATTTCATAAAGCCGTTGAATTGAAACCGGATTACGCAACTGCCTTGTTCAATCGCGGGAATTTGCGACGGCGGATGGGGCAGTTTCAAGAAGCGTTTGACGATTACAATCACGCGATTGCCTGCCAACCGGACGATCCGGATTTTTATGTTGCACGAGGCGACATTTACGTGGAACGTCAGGAATTTCCCAATGCATTGAATGATTATAGCACGGCAATTCATTTCAAGCCCGACCATATTGTCGCGCATGGCAATCGCGGAAACGTGTTTGAAATGATGGAACAACTTGACGAAGCGATTCAGGAATACGATCAAGTGATTGCTATCAAGCCGGACGATTATCGCGCGTATATGAATCGCGGATTGATTCATTTTAAACAGAAACAATACGACCTTGCCATCCAGGATTACACGCAAGTCCTTCAGATCAATCCGTTGAAGTCGAAAGCATACGGCAATCGCGGAACAGTGTATTTGCAAAAACGCTGGAACAGAGCGGCATTGAAAGATTTTGATGAAGCGATACGTCTTGCTCCAGAAGACGCGATTTATCTGGTGCGTCGAAGCCAGGCAAAAGTGTTGCTGAACGATTTACCCGGTTCGCTGGAAGATGCGAATACCGCGATTGTAGTCAATCCGCAGTTTTACGAGAGTTATTATCAACTTGGAATCATTTACGGTATGTTGAACAATCTTGAAGGAGCAATTGACGCTTATACAAAATTGATCACGCTTTTTCCCAAATATGCGGGTGGCTATTGTCTTCGCGGCGTCGCTTACGCTAAACAGGGAAAACAGCCGGAAGCGTTTGACGACTACAGTAAAGCGATTGAATTAAACCCATCGTACACGGCGGCGTATTTGAATCGCGGCGTGATTTATCGTTTATTAGGTGATACAGCAAACAGCGTCGCCGACTTAACAAAAACGATTTCACTTGACCCGTCTAACAGCTTAGCATATCGCAACCGTGCCATCGTTTACGAATCACTTGGTCTCAAAGAAGAATCCGCTGCCGATTACGCGCAAGCTTGTGAATTTGAAAAAAAAATGCAGTGATACTTGAACAACTTCATAAATCTCGCTGAAACGTAACGCTTTGACACAAACAGATATACTTTTTGCCCTTGAAATTTCGGTTTTCATTGGCATCGTTATACCGTAAAATCCAGTTTGAAATCCATCCATAAAACCGAAAACTCAAGTGCAATGAGTATATTACTCCCCCACTTGAGATTTCGACTTTTAAGACAGACAGGGTTGATCGTTCATCACGTCCTAAAAGTCTCTTTTGTCTCTCATGTCCTTTTTTTGATGAAAGCCGATTTTTAAATTTTGAGGAGTATATAAAAATAAAACCGATCATTATGTCAAGCGATGATTTTTATTTCTCAAACTGACGTATTAACTTTTGATCGGCTTCGGAAAAGGACTTGATATTTATTGTTGTGGTTTGTCCGGTTTTCAATTGAAACTGAGCTTTGTTATCCTGAACGCGGATGAGTTTTG
>JAIRYX010000111.1 GCA_031267635.1 Planctomycetaceae bacterium | reverse complement strand
ACTTCTTTTAATGGCGACTGATCGAAATTCTCAGCGTAAGACGTTACGGAAATCTTCGTACAGACGGCAGGCATATAATACTCAAAGTATTTATGAGTCGCGTCATACGTCAAATTCCGTATCGATTCAATACGTGCATACCGCTCGTTCCAGAGGCAGATATACTGAACAGACGCACTGAAATTATACGGATCGTATGTCTCATTGCGCGTACCGGGAACCTCCCAGACGCGTTCGGGTAAAACTGCCGACCGGCGGTAAAAAAGAGATTCGATAATAGGGTCTTCGCCCGATTCCGACATTCTAAATTAGTCCACCATAATTAAACAAGTAACTCACTTACGACTTCTTGTATTTTCGCCTGCTGCTGATAGCCGGACAGGTATCGTACCGGTTTACCGCGTTGCACGAAAAATAACGCAGGGAGCATACTAATCATATTCGCTAGCTGCCCTAATATTTTAGTTACTTCGTCATATTCCGTAACTAATAAATACTTGCAATCGATATGATTCTCCTGTGCCACCTTTTGTACAGTCGGCTTCATTAATAAACACGCCTTGCACGATTCACTACCTAACAAAATAAGTTGTAATGAGTTATCCATATTCTCTTTCTTATAATTCTTAAATTCTATCACATCTACTGAACAGTTACGTCCAGCCGGAAAAATGAACACACATTATCCATGTATAGACAGATTACAGATATTATTTTGATAGAAAATTTTTCTCTTTTTTCGATAGGTTAAGACGTATAACAAGATATAGAAACTTGTGTCAGAAATTACGTATCACTATTGCTTTACATTACTTCGGCGGCTAACTGCTGTAGCTCGTCATTATCCGCATCACTCCAGTCGTTTGCCGATTCTACTTCAATATTGGTACACGTGCCGTTATACATTGCCAGTGTTCGGCATATCTCTCGCGTGTACTCTTGCGTCTTACGTTCATTATCGAAACAGATATACCGCCGATTGTATGGGATCAGTTTTTCGAGCTGCTGTTTAGTAAGTGATTTACCGAACGTTGCTATTGATTTAATACCGATACTATCCAGCCGTAACATATCGAAAACACCCTCACAGATACAGATACTATCGTAATAATCAACATATTGCTCGCCGTAAAGAATGTTTTTAATAGGGATTCGTTCCTGCTCCGGCTTCGCCGCGAGATAGCGGTACGGATTCCTCGAATCAATTGTGCGTGTCTGCCACGTACTTAATACGCCGTCTTTATCGGCGATAGGAAAGAACAATCGCCATTTATAGGGAAACGGCGTAAGGTGATTTAACGCGCCTACTTGAAATCGTTCCTGCAGCCGTACCGGATCCAGCCGCCTCTGTATTATATATTGACAATGATACGGTGAATCTAGTAATTTCAACGGCTCAAACGGCGTTTTATACTCTTTAATTGATTCACGGCTATTCTGTTCTTCAATAGAAACTGGTTGTATTATTGCCGGTCGCCACTGGTAGAATTCATTTGGGCTATCGGAAAATCCCCACGCACGAAATAACTCCGTCAGCCGGCATCGTCCGTGATTCCAGCAATAGAATACATTAGCGTCTTCACGCAGCCCCAGCCATAGATGGCTACCGTGAAATGGCGGCTCACAAATAGGGCAGTGCATACTATACCAGCCGCGCCGAACATGCTTATCTTTAATTTCGCCGTGCCTGTAGAGAACCACACCATGTGACCGTAAATAATCTGCCAACTCCAAAATATTGCTCCCGATAAAAAGTTTGCAAATTTGCAAACTTTTACAAGATTTATTTTTCTGCCTGTTTCTTCTTACTACGAAACGACATGAGATATTTCATAGCAGCGTCATATCTGTCATTATTGATTTGCCTGTTTGACTCGGCAACGTAATCCTCTTGATAAACAGAAGCGAGAAACGCATCTAAATCATCCGGTCGAATAACTCGACTACCCGCCAATCGTGCCGATTTCAAAATCACACCATTATAGCCCGCGTCCATCCACCGATAAATTGTCTGCTTCGACTTCTTTAATCGAGCCGCTACTTCCAAAACAGTCAGAAACTCTGTATCAAATGCCATATTCAACCTTTTTCAGAAAAACACATAAATTAGTATCCGTTTAGTATCCTTATAGCTTTTCTTGCAGTAAATTCCAAGAAAAATATACCGTTATTTCAAGCCATAAGAAAAACGAAACAGAAAACAATCATATCCCCTATTGACATAACATGAAGATAAATATATACTTACGACATGAGAGTAAAGGATATTACTTGTATGTTTATGATTTTCCAACAACCTCAAACAAATCGGTCTGGGGGTTCATAACTTCCATGATTCACAAAATGCCGTCGTACCGTCATGTATTTTCAATAATCGCCCCTCGTTCTGGGGGTTGATTTACCCTTTCATAGAGCAAAACGCACTCTATGAGATTCTTGGTTCAAAACATGATAGCACCGTTGCCACGAGAAAAGCTCCGTTATTGGGAAATTCGACAACAAATACAGGGCAATGGTTTGTGAGAACTCTGGTTGAAGAAGAACGAAAAGCGTTTGGATCGGTTACAATATACAAATGTCCTACTCGCCGTTCCGGTGAAAAATATATTGCGGCAGCGCCCGAAGGAAGTTCGAATGATAACGGATTTGGACCGCGAGGTGATTATGCGATTGTTTCCTCTCAAAATAGCAATGGTGTTTCAACAGGGATAACCGCTCAGTGGCTTCAGCAAGTCTCTTTATATGGAGGTGATGATGTTCATATCAGCGGCAGAAATTCCAGTCCGTTTCGTGTAAGTACGGTAACATGGAATGATGGCACGTCGCATGGAAGCGATAAAAACGGTTGCAGGTATCTCGCGTCTTGGAAACCTCGCGACACATTTGCTTGGTGGCAAGATGGATTAAGCAATCAACTTATTGTCGGAGAAAAATTCATTCCACAGGAATTGATTGACTATCCGGTATCAACATATCTTGATTCCTTTATGCACTTACAATGGGACGGCGGTTATCTCAATCCCCAGTCCGACTATTTTAACGCAAACATCGCGAGAATTATTGATGAAAGTCAGGCATGTATCAAACGTTCTCCCAATGACATTGCCGGTCCAGAAGCTTGGGGCAAGAGTGTAAATGACAATCCCCCCAATATTGATTATCGTGAAGCGGTTTTTGGCGGGATTCATCCGGGGGTGGGACAATTCCTTATCGGCGACGGTTCCGTTTCTTCCATCTCCGTTTCCGTCAGTCAAAATATTCTTGCCGCACTTGCAAAGGTTAATGACGGCGCAACGGCGTCGTTACCGTAAACATGTTTCAAGAAGAATCAATCGCTATTGAAAATTTCCCATCCATATTCTTTTTTAAGAGAGATCAATGACAATAAAAAAACATCTCTTACTATTGAGTGTCTTGATATTTTTACCGTTTACGGCTTGTTCGGATAAGGTAAAAATATCAGGGCGTGTCACATTCCCTGACGGAAAACCGGTTAGCATTGGCGAAGTTAATTTTGCGACCCGTGAAAAGTCTTATTTGGGACGCTTGAATCAAGAAGGTTATTATGCGCCGGGAGAATTGAAAGACGGTGACGGAATTCCTGCGGGAATTTATCAAGTCTGGCTTTCAAAAACGTCCGAGTTAAAGTACAAACTCAATAAAAACGGAGAGTACACAGATGAATATATCATTATTGAAAAAGTTGCTCCTAAATATCATTCGAACAATTCCGGTTTGATTTTCGAGGTCAAACGCGGCGGTACGAAAACTTTTGATTTTACAGTGGAACGGGCAAAACCGTCTTCACAAAAATAACGCCTTTTTATGAAAGGAACACAATGACAATTCGTTTTATTTCAACATTGTTGATCTTCTTGTTTGGAGGATCGGCAATTTTCACAGAAGAACCGCAAAAAGCAAAACCCAACGTGTTGTTCATTATTACCGAAGACACACATTGGAATGTCTTTGGATGTTATGGCAATCCGATTTGCAAAACGCCCAACATTGACAAATTAGCGGCAGGTGGTATCCGGTTTGAACATGCTTATTGCCAAGCTTCGGCATGTAACGCCACCCGCACCTCGTTTATTCACGGGGCGCGTCCCAAAACGACGCGGATATGGAACAATGACCAAAGTACTCAGGAACGTTTACCTGAAAAATTTGCTCATACGAACATGCCTCAGCTTTTCAAAGACGCCGGTTACACAACAATTGACGTCGGCAAATTTTATCATCGTGTAGAATTTGCGCCCGATCAAGTCGCGGTCTTTGACCGGATAGAAAGTTACGCTAAACCGCAAGGATGGAATGGGCCGCCTCCAATTTTAAATTTTACCAATGTTCGAACGGACTTGACCAAACGGACAAATAGTAATTATGGCGATTCCGGTTTGAATTTTGAGGATGAAGGAGATACGCGTCGTTCTCAAATTACGGTTACGTTACTGGAAGAATATGTTAAAGATCAATCGCCGGACAAAAAACCGTTTTTCCTTGTTTCCAGCCGAGCAAAACCGCATACGCCTTATCTGTCACCGACAAAATATGCGACGATGTACGATCCTGCAACGATTCCCGATCCGCCGGCTCCGGTTTCGTCGCTTCAAGATTTTCCGTATATTACACGCTCCACAGGAATCAATCCCGATATTTTCCGGCAAGCTCCAGCGACTCCTGACGAGGCAAAAAATGCAATCGCTGCCTATTACGGTTGTGTAACGTTCATCGACGACACGATTGGTTCTGTCTTGGATACGTTGGAAAAAACAGGGTTAGATAAAAACACGATTGTCGTTTTAATCGGAGATCACGGCGTTCATCTTGGCGATCATAATATGTGGTCAAAGTATTCGATGTTAGAAGGAACACAGCGAGCTCCCTTTATTCTGCGAGTGCCCGGCGCAAAAGAAAACGGTAAGGTATGCAATGAAATCGTAGAGTTTGTGGACATTCTACCGACGCTCATTGATCTTTGCGGCTTGCAGAAACCGAAACATCTTGAAGGCGTTAGTTTGAAACCTCTGCTGGAAAACGTGGAAAAACCGTGGAAAAACGCGGCATTTCTTGTGGATCAGGATTTGGGAGAAGTGGTTCGGACGAAAAAGTATTCTTACATGGAATTTGGCGGTCGAACTCAGTCCCGTTCGACATGGGTTGCCGATGGTTACAAAGGAGCGCTTTTTGACCTCGAAAAAGACCCGTATGAAACAATCAACCTGATTGACAATCCTGCTTATTCCGAAGTGCAAAAAGAACTCGTTGACTTATTACACCAAGGATGGAAAGCGGCATTGCCGCCGAGTACCGTTCCTTGAACGGTATTTTTTTTGGCGAGCTATTACTCCTCGCACTTGAAATTTCGGTTTTCGTTAAAAAAGAGACTTTGGGACATGATGAACGATAAACACTGTCTTAAAAAACGAATTTTCAAGTGTGAGAAGTATGCAATTGGGACTCAAAGGACTTCACGGGACAGGTGAGTTTTTTGAGTGGATGGAGAGACATTCACTACTGACCGCGTCCCTAACGTCCCTTTCCCTTCTCTCTCACTGGAACATAGCGGGAACGGTTACATTATTTTTCACTTGGAAATTTGATCACGAATCGCAATTTTCGGACGCGAAATTTGTAAAATGACGGCGTATTGATCGAATTCTTTATCGACCTGTTCAAAAAGATTTTCCAAAATGTTCGGTTTGGTTGGGAAAAGAACGTTGAAATAATGACGGAGTTTCTCTTCTTCAAACCAATGTGTATTCACGACCGACGGCAATAATGCGGACAACGAAACCGAGAGTTGTTCGGGGTTGTGTGTCGGCTCGTCCATGTACGGCTCAATTCGCGTATGGTTTGCTATCAATGCCGAAAGGTCTTCTGGAATTTTCCAGCTTTGGCACATGATTTCTGCAGCGTCGGCATGAGTCCAGCCGAATATTTCCTGTTCCAATTCAGAAAGCCGACAATTTGGACGGCGGTTTAATTCCTGAATCAAACCGCTTGTCGGTTGCGGACGTTTTTTCAGTAAGAGCGGAATCGCCATATCTTGCAATAACGCACCGGCAAATGTCAAATCTTCATCGCCGCGTCCGAGCAACGCAAGCAACTTACGGGCAAATAATGCACGCCGTAACGAATCTTGCCAGAGAAATTTTACGTCAAAAAACGAATCAATAGTTTTGGGAATCAAGCTGAATACCGCTTTCCACAAAACAAAATTTTTCACCGTGCGGATTCCGGCAAGCGCGATCCCTTGTTTAATACTTGAAATTGAATTTTGAAATCCGAAAAACGCGGAGTTCAAAAATTTCAGCACTTGTGTTGTCAATCCGAGATCGGCTTCAATCGGACGGACAAGATCGTTGATATTGACTTTCGACAAATCGCTGTCCAATTGCAAGACAATCAACGCGCTGTGCGGCATTGCAGGAAGTTGTTCCACCCGAAACATGTTCTGGAGTTCTTCTTTTCCGTGAGTTTCTTGAATATGTGGATTCTCGGTAATGCTCGGCATTGTGTTCCTCTTTTCAGATGGTATAAACTGATTAGCAATTTAACGAAGGCATTATATTATTGGTTAATAAGCAATTTCTTCCCGTTCCATTCCGAACATGGCGTAAACAACCTGCGTCATGTACTCCGAGTCGCAGGGATGCGGCGAAAAATGGTGAATCCGGTTTGATGCGTGAAATTTAGGCATCAAGCGTGCTTCGTGCCATTCAATTTTTTCCGGCGCGTCCTCCGTGAGCAAAACGCGAATCATTTTGGGATAGGAATGACAAGTGAGTTTCAAAAATTCCGTCCCGCTGATCCAGTTCATATTTTCTTGCACAATCACCATATCAATAGGCATGTCGTCCAAAACGTCAATCGCTTCCTGCGCAGTGGGAACAGTGATCGTCCGCCACGGCTCGTCGTGCCAATATAAGGCAATTTTCATAAGCCGTTCCTGATCTTCATCGACAACCAGAACCGTTTTTTGCATGACATTCACTCCGATACTACGTGTTGAGGCGTTTTCCTGACTCGCCATCATGCGTATTTCGCATTGCGCGTGATTGCATCTTGCGTATTGAAAACCCCCGCTCTGAAACCGGACGAAGCATTTCAGCTCCTCTTCGTCAATTCTATTTTAGTTTTTAAAAAAGTCGCGGTCTGTTTTTTCTTGATAAGTGAGATGTTTTTGGCAAGAAAATAGATGTAAAATTTTCATTTGTTATAAAATTAAGTCTTTTGAAAAAGCGGCGAATGCCAAAAATCAAAAAAAGAGAAGTCTATTCAGCCAATCAAACCACATAGATCCGTACCGGGCAACTGGGAAGTTACAGTCAATTTTACTGGAAGATATTATTATTTCAGCCCTTGTTGATTAAATTTTCTTAATAGTGCCAAAAATTGCACCAAATATGCGTCCTTATTCCTTACTTTGCGGGTTCATCCGACAAGTTCATCCCTTATTCATTAGCATTTTTAAAAGCGGACAAAATACTACAATAAAAGGAGTCAAAAATCCTGCTGTGGTCGGTGGGATGGAGTTGTATATTGAAGCCAACTCGAGAATGATCGTTCTGGGTGTTCCCCGCGTCCGACGCCACGATTGCGGTTGTGTCAAACAGATTCATTTAACGTTCGCCAAAGAGCATAAACGTTATACCCATTTTTTGAATCTTATGCGTTGGGTTTGCTTCAGTGCATGACTTGCTTGGATGTTGCCAAACATCTTGGCGTGTCGTTGAACACGATTCGGAATATTGAAAAAGAGTCTCTTCACAAACATTACGCGAGACCGTCGTTGAAGCATGTCATGCCTATTACGATTGATGAAATAGCGGTTCAAAAAGGACCATAAATATTTGACGGTCGTAATGGATTTAAAAACCGGTCGAGCAGTTTTTGTCGGCAGCGTTGAAACCGTTTTGGAAAAAGCTGCGTCGCACTTGATCAAAGATCGTTGCGGTGGCGTCGAATATGTCGGAATTACAGCATTTCGCGAACACTTTACGCAATCATGCCGACCAACTCATCAACTACATCACTTGCGAAATTACCACAGGGAACTTCTAAAAACATCATTTTCAACACATGTGACCGTTGAAAAATAAGGGCTTACGAATATTTGGGAGAGGTTTTTAGAAGTTTCCCACAGGACATCTCGAAGGATTCGACAATAAAATCAAAACCATGAAACGACAAGCATACAGTTTCAGAGACCTCGAATTTTTCAAACTGAAAATATTATCGCTACATAACGCAAGGTACGAACTTGTCGGATGAACCATATTTTAAAAATGTGATGAGTATAAATCCGCACAGGGTAACAATCCACCAATTAAAAAATAAGAGAATAAGGGCAAGTTTTGGGGATTTGTTGGCTACTCAGGGAAATTGGATAAATAAGGGCTGAAATGGTAAAACCGTTTGGGTAGCGAGGCAGTTGCCAAGTGCGGATTGATTTGGCTGGGCTGCTGATGCCATAGTTTTCTCTTGCGTTTTCAAATATTGTCCCCAAAAAACAAAATAATCAGAGAAATCTAGTTTGGGTTGCTTCTCAATCTTATCGTGTATTACGATGCTTTGTACAATCTGTAACCGTTTGCTGTATAATATAATAATAATTGTTGTCAAAACAATCATTCACCACTCACGCTCTCCACTTTACGTTCTGCGTTTCTTTTATGTCCAAACATATTTCTATTAGCCGGTTATCGCGTTTGTTTCAGGAAATTGCAACGCCTGTTTACGTTCTTGACGAGAAACAGACGCTCGTTTATTTTAACGAACCGTTTGTGCAATGGGTCAACGGCGACGCGGAGAAGCTGCTTGGGCAGCGGTGTCGTTATCATGTTTCCGGTTCGCGGTTACATCATGAAATTATTGCCGCCGCGATTGCTCCGCCGCCGGAAATTGTGCGGGGAGAACGCGGCGACACGGTTCTCACGGTGGACGCGATTCACGAAACTCGTTACCGCCACGCGGAGTTTCTGCCGATCAAATTGGAAAACGGAGCATTTGGAACGTTTGTCTTTGTTGACGGAAACGATTTGCCAAGGGAAGACGCTTTGCGCTGTTCGACAATTCTTGCCGAAAATAAAACGAGAGGGAATGAAAACACGATAACAGTGGAGTCGGCAAAGGCAAAGGAATTGCATCGCGTTTTATTTGCGGTGCGGCGGTATCAGGCGGGACAATACCGTTTGGAGCGGATGCTCGGCAACACGCCGCAAATGCAGACTGTTCGGCAACAGGCGAAATTCGCGGCGGAAACGGTTGCGCCGGTTTTGATTCTCGGTTCCCCCGGAAGCGGTCGGGAATCGCTCGCTTACGCGATTCATTTCGGACGCGATGAAGAGCGTTCCGGCGGTTTGATTCCGATTGATTGTCACGCATTACCAGCCGAGTTGATTGATTCGACAATCCGCGCGTTTTATCAGCGTTACGCCAAATCGGAAAGCAAGCGGCGGCATACGTTGCTGCTCAACAACGCCGAGCTTTTAGAACCGGCGCAAGGCGAATTGATCGCGTTGATTCTTGCCAATCATCCCGGCAATATGCGGATCATCGGAACGTCGCGGTTTGAGCCGTCCGAATGGCAAAATTCTCCGCTGTTGCCGTACTTACTCGGCACGCTGCAAATCCGTATTCCACCGTTGTCGGAACGCCGCGATGATATTCCGCTTCTCGCGCAATGGTTTCTTGAACAAAGGAACGCGCCGCCAAAAGAAGAAACGTTTGTCAAAGAAAGCAATGATACGTCAACCGTGCAGAGAACCGGTTTTGCGGCGGACGCGATGGATTTGCTGATGTTGTATCATTGGTCAGGAAACCTTGACGAATTAGCCGCCGTTGTCGAAGAATCGCACGCCAACGCAATCGGAACGCTTATCCGCGCGAAAGACCTGCCGATGCGTTTGCATTATGCGGCGGACGCGAAAGCCACGCCCAAACCGATGGAAAAAATTGATTTGGAAAAATACTTGCAAACGATTGAAATGGAATTGATTCAACGCGCGCTCCAGTTTGCCCGCGCGAACAAAGCAAAAGCCGCGCGTCTTTTAGGCATGACCCGTCCGCGGTTTTATCGACGACTTGAACAGCTCGGACTCTTGGAGGACGAAACGCAATCTCAACACGAGTCAAAAAAACAAGCGAAACGTTCCTCCACAAAACGCATACCTTCCACGCCGGATTTTCAGGAAATCTCCGATGGACCCGATTTTCGACCAGTGACAGGCGAGTGACGAACGCCAGAAATCAAAAGTCTCAACTCTCCTGATTATTTCGATTTTGGGGGGACAATATTTGAAAACTCAATAGAAAACTATGGCATCAGTTGCTCAAGCGAAATAAATCCGCCCTGGTCAATTGTAGATTTACCTGAACTGCTTTACCATTGCCGTGCGGATTTATTTGGCTTGGGCAACTAAATCGTTACAGTATTGTATAAATCAATCCCTCCCTAAAATGTGAAATAAACAATAAACTTAACCCGAAGTTCCTCAAAAATTTGGTCGAGTTTTTGACGGAAGTCTATAAATAGCAAATCATTAGCGTCTAATTTTGGGCAAAAATTGTAGGCATGTATCATGTATTTTGACACTATTGACAGCCGAATGATATGTATTATCTTATCGGCATGTATGTAGCTCAAATTCCTAATCATACGTTCCAGTCCGACTTACCTTTTCCGCGAATCCTATCGCGAAGACGGCAAGGTGAAAACACGTACCGTCGGTAATATCACCTCGCTCGGTGTTGAAAAAATCGCTCGAATTGCTCACATTCTCAAAGGGGCTGACCTCGTTCCCACTCAATCGGCAATTGAAATTATTCACTCGCGTCCTCACGG
>JAIRYX010000089.1 GCA_031267635.1 Planctomycetaceae bacterium | reverse complement strand
GGGCAGAAATGCTCGCAATAATACGGGCAAAAAAGAGTGAAATCGCACGTAAAATATGGCTTATTAACCATATTACGTACCCACCCCCCCTGATACATTTTAACACAATTCAAGAAAATTAAACATTTTGTTTAGCTTTTTCATCGCTGAAACTCCTTCATTTTAAGTTTTTGAAAAATTGATTAACAAAATCACCATAATTCTGTTTAATCAAGTAAATTCTATTATTTGATATTATGATAGCAAAAAACGATTTGTCAATAAGATGAATTTTAAAATTTTGAAGATTTTCTTGAAAATAACTTCTTGAGTTATAGGAACTTCTGAAAACCTCCCCCAAATATTCGTAAGCCCTTATTTTTCAACGGTCACATTTGTTGACAATGAGGTTTTTAGAAATTCTCTATTGCTATTGCAGTCCTTATTTATAAAAATTCCCTCAATAGCCCGCATTGCACCACCAATGTGCGCCTTAATTTTCTTATTTTCCGTTCAATTTTTTTTGATAATAATCCATCATCTAAAAAAGGGCACAAGGGCGAGTTTGGGAGCTTTGTTGGCTACTAAGGGAAACTTGATAAATAAGGGCTGCAATGGTAAAGTCTTTCGAGTAACGATACAGTTACCCAAGTGCGGATTTATTGGCTTTAAGCGACTGAATAGTTACCATTTTTATAACTCTATGAAATTTTTTCATAATTTTTCTTTAGACAACTGACCTCGTATGTAATCGGCACGGGCTAAATCTCTATCTGACGGCTGAAGTATTCCGCCGCGAATTTGTTGAAGATGTCCGGGCTGAATATGGAGTAAAAGTTCGTTAATCAACGGGATTCCCGGATTTTCAAGCAATTTGACATTCACCGCAAGCCGCAATGTTGAAAGAAGGTGCATCGCCTCCTCCGAAGTCATCGTTCTTGCGGTTTGCAAAACCCCCAACGCGCGGCTGGCTCGGTCGAGAAGAGATTCTTCGTCCGTTTTAAGAATAGCTTCCCGCGCTTTTCGTTCATATTGAACAATTCTCTCCACAATTTCCTGAACTTGCTGAATAAGTTCCGTTTCACTGCGTCCTAGCGTTACCTGATTACTAATTTGATAAAATTCGCCCAACGCCTGCGAGCCCTCGCCGTAAATTCCTCGTACCGCAAGATTTAATTTTTGTAACCCGCGAAACACCTTGTCGATTTCCTGCGAAAGACTGACCGCCGGCAAGTGCATCATTACACTGACACGCATTCCGGTTCCGACATTGGTTGGGCAAGCCGTCAAATATCCTAATTCTTCTGAAAACGCATACGGAATACATTTTTCGAGGTGGTCGTCCAGCGAATTGATGCAATCCCAAACTTTTTTCAAATTAAGTCCGCTTGTTACCGCCTGCAAACGAAGGTGATCTTCCTCGTTGACCATAATGCTGTACGATTCATCATTAGCGATGTAAACCGCGCGAGGACCAGTGTTTTCAGCGATTTCCCGACTAATAAGCTGTCGCTCGACCAAAAATTGACGACCAATCTGATCAAGCGCTTCTAGATTCACCTCATAAAGCTCATCATTTTCATAGACATTTCTGACAGCTAATTTTACAGCTTCTTCGATGCGTTGCCGATCTTGTTCCGTTGCTCTGGAAACAAACGGAAAACCGGAAACATTTCTCGCAAGACGAATCCGACTCGAAATCACAATATCATTTTCCGGTCCTTCACCGTGCAGCCAAGGACCACATTGATTTATCATCCGATTAAACATGACATATCTTTTCTATCTATCCGTATTCAAACTTTCCCCAAATGAAAAGCACATTTATTATACCAACTTTTTGTTATCAGGAAAACAGAGTTTATCGAAAAACAATTGCTTCGGCAATTATCGCCCAAAACACATTTTTGATTTCACCATGTTACTCGCAGGAATCTCTTGTAGAGTTAATCATACAACGAAGTTCCCTCAAGAATAAAAACAAAAAATCCGAAATAATCCGTAAATCTTTTGGTGATTCTATAAAAATGACGAAAATAGGAAATTTTTAATAAAAAAACAAACAAACGCCAAAACGATTGTATAATTCTTTGTGTAAAATGGTACAACACGGTTTCCAGCGTGAAAGTAATTTTGGGGAACAGTCATGAGTCAAACAGGAAAAATAAAACATCAAGCGAAAAAGTCACGAACTATCACTCGTTCAGCTTCTACAACAAAAGTACGCAAAAAAGCAGCGGCAAAGAAAACAACAGCGAAGAAAAAGAAATCTGTAAAGAAATCCGTGAAGAAATCTTCGGTAAAAAGAACTACAACGAAGAAAAAGTCCGTAAAAAAAACGCCGATGAAAAAAAAATCAGCGTCTTCAAAAGCTACGTCAAAAGTTCCCCGTACAATATTGAAGAAAAAACAGTCGAAAAAATGCAAACCGCTTTCGATGAGAAAAAACAAAATCCCAAAGGAAGAATCATTGCTATCCCCCCAAAAGACATTTAGCGAACTTTATCAAATACTCTGGGAACGCCGTCAGATTATTTTGCAAAAATTGGATACCGGACTTGACACTCCAGAAGAAACGGCAGACAAAGGCGGCGACATGGCAGACATTGCACAAGACGCGAGCGAAAACGAGTTATCATTTCATCTTGCCGAAGTGGAAAGTCGTGAATTAGATAAAATTGACGCCGCACTTGATAAACTTGCCGAAGGAACTTATGGAATTTGCGAATCGTGCGGCAAACAAATTGCTGTTGCCCGCCTCAAAGCACTTCCATTTGCCAACAAATGCATCCAGTGTCAGGAACAGGACGAACAAGAAGGAAAATTCACCGTCGCATCTTCTGTTTCGTATTGGGAAAAATAGAAGATAAAGAATAAAAGAATATACGGTGCATTTAAGGAGGAGTTTCAATAGAGAAGTTCTAAAAACCGTAGGGAACTTCTAAAAACCTCATTTTCAACAAACGTGACCGTTGAAAAAGAAGGGCTTACTAACATTTGGGGGATGTTTTTAGAAGTTCTCCGTATTAATTTACGAATTTTATTTTTGAGGGGTATTTTCGTTGTCGCGTTGAGCATGTTTTCGGCGAACAAAAGAAGCGGATGGGCGATGAGACATTACGAACGATAGGCGGACAACGTGCAAGATTTTGGATCGGAATGCGAAACCTCGCCGCCAACATGAGACGGGCAATATGTCTGCTCAAGTGATATTCAAGGGGATACTGCGCAAAATTCCAAATAATTCAGCATAAAATCAATGCTGAA
>JAIRYX010000509.1 GCA_031267635.1 Planctomycetaceae bacterium | reverse complement strand
AAATTTTACCGTTGAAAAATCAGGACTTGCTGATATTGGGAGAGGTTTTTAGAAGTTCACGTTTGTCTTCCTTTGGATGAATTTAGGGATCGGCTTTGATAGCTCATGCGTAACATGAGTTTATGGAGAAAAGGTATTCCGTGTTCTGAATCGTGTTGACGCTTGACTTGTTTGACCTTATAATAATTTCGATTTATGAACTTGAAATTTCATTCCTCACAAAACACAACAAATGAAATCACTCATCTCGCAGGAAAATTGGTCGAAATTTATTACTTTGATTGACAACGCTCAACGTTTTTTGCTGACAGCACACATTCGCCCTGACGGTGATTGCATCGGTTGCGAATTAGCAATGGCGGCGATTTTGCGGCAACTTGGTAAAGAAGTCCGCATTTTAAATGTTGATCCGGTTCCGCCTGATTTAAAATTTCTCGACGGTTCAGATAAGATCGAAATTCTTGATGCTTTTCACGATTCAACATGGCTCGAAACAGCCGACGTAATTTTAGTGCTGGACACGATTTCTTGGATGCAGCTGGGACGTATGAAGCCGATTTTGCAACAACATAAGGCGCGTGATGGTAAAATTATCGCTATCGATCATCACGCGATCGGCGATGACATTGGAGCGATTGTTTTCAGCAACGATCACGCGGAAGCAACCGGACGGCTTGTTTTTGAAGCGTCGCAGCAACTTAAAACGCGAGGTGTTCGTATGACACCGGAAATCGCAACAGCAATTTTCACGTCCCTCACTACCGATACCGGTTGGTTTCGATTTTCGTCGGTAACAGCGGAAACTCTGGCGGTCGCTTCGGAATTGATTGCCGCCGGAGCAACGCCGCATGTTGTTTACAATCATCTTTACGAACAAGAATCCGCCGGAAAAATTCGACTTCTTGGTCGGGCACTCGCAAAAGTAGAATTGCATGGCGATGGAAAACTAGCGTTTACGAATATCCGAATCGACGATTTCAACCAAGCGGGTGCGGCTTCCGGCGACAGCGAAGATATTATTAACCAAACCTTGGAAATTGGCGGTACGAAAATGGCGTTGATTGTCGTTGAACAGCGGACTGGCGGTTTCAAAATTAGTTTTCGTAGTCGTTGCGCCGTTGACTGCAGTAAAATTGCGGCACAATTCGGCGGCGGCGGACATCGACAAGCAGCAGGCGCATTTCAAAATCTGCCGTTTGAAGAGTTAAAAAACTCGCTTATCAACGCGATGATTGAGGCATACCCCAAAAAGATCGTCTAATATATATAGATAGATTTTTATCGTAAAATATTTGCCGCTTTCGGTTATTTTATGTTCGATACCGATATGGACTTTTATTTTGAGCGGATGTGTCATGGACGAGTGGAGATTGATCTGATTCGGATGAAAGCAATGAAATATCCGATCGTCGCTATTATTACCAAAGCCGTGTTTTTTAGAAAACAAAATCTGAATAATCATCGATTATCTTTGAGCGCTTTGTCAATATCGTCCCATGATAAAAGGGAATGACATTGGTATTCTATCAGCTCGACAGACGCTGCGTAGTACAAAGTCACGCAATTTCACTTGACAGTTTTCAACGTAAAACCCCTATAAATTTGGCATTTTTCATACTAATGCAACCACGCGGTAGATGGTAAAAATGAAAACGCTGCTATAATAAGGGGAAATTGTATTGTACAATTCATTGTATTTTATGGCTCAACCCCCAATTTTATGCCAAATATTTTTGATCGTCAGACTGTTCATCTTTATTGGTTTTCCGGTTCTGGAAACACGTTGATTGCTACGATTGCCCTTGCGGAACGTTTGCGGGATCACGGCTTGACTGTTGAATTGCGTGCTATCGAAAACCGCAATCCGCGCGAGATTGACGTCGATGCGGTTTTGGGGATTCTTTTTCCGACGCATTGCTTTTCGATTCCTGAAATAGTGCGTCAATTCGTCGAGCAACTGCCGCAAGTGAGCCGCGTTCCGGCGTTTATGCTCAATACGGTCGGCGGCACGTCGTGCGGCGGCGTGCGGGGAATACTCAAGCGGATGTTGAGCGACAAAGGTTTTCTTTGCGTCGGTGCGAAAGAACTTACGGCGCCCGATAGTTTTTTCGTGTTTGCATTTGGGTGGTCGATGACATCGTGTCTTCGCAGGGCGGTGCGCCGCGTGCGTCTATTTGCCGACAAGCTAGTCGCCGGACAAACACAATGGCGGCAGATTCCGATATTCTCCAACCTTTGGGGAACGTGTATGAAATGGTTTTATTCCGGCATGCGGTACGCTTCGATTCATTTTCATTATCCGAAACCAGTCGCCAGACCAAAACAATGTATGCGGTGCGGCGTGTGTGCGAAGCATTGTCCGGTCGGTGCGTTGTCGATGGCGTCGCTGGAACCGGTGAACCCCGAATGGAATGAAAAAGAACGAAAAAACATCCGACGCCAAACGCGACAGCTCGCCTCGCCGCCGGAATCTAATTCCCTTTGCACGGTTTGCTTGCGTTGCGTTGCAGTTTGCCCACATAATGCGATGCGTTTCCGAATGGCAGCACGTCCGCCATACCGCCCCGAATCTTCCAAAGAATTGCAACAGAAATATAATGAGAATCAATAAAACGGCGGTTGAACATTATGGTCTGCGACCGGTTGTCTGACACTTGCCGCCTACTACTCATTGCTGATCACTTCTCAAAACGAAAGAATCCCTCCAAATGTCGCATTACGGTTGCTTCAGCTCCGATTTATTGGCGGGAGCAAGATAAATTTCGCTTTTTGGGGAAAATATATCCCAAGGACGGTCGGCGTCTCGTGGGCGTAACCCGCTTTTGTCGATTCCAACTCCCGGTGCGGGAAGCGTATCGGAAAGATTCATATTATAACGTTGTTCTTCCAGCGTGCCGGGATGCAAAAAATTCGGCTTTCGCCACCGTTCATTATCGAGGCAACAACCAGATACAAAACTGATTGCAAAAATACAAGGAAACAGACAATAGTAAGTTTTAGACATTAATATGATACCGGAACCAAAAACTAATATGCGAAAAATACACGGATACGGGACGCATTATCAAACAAAAACCGCTGAAATTCAAGAGCAATTTATTCGTTGAGGAACTGCTAGTTATTCATGGAATTTATAGACAAAATAACTAAAAACTTTCCTTTTGCCCTCCCTCCCGTTGTTTTGTATCTTTCTCAAAAGCCAGCAAACTACCGTTTTACTTTTATTACCTTTCCTGCATGTCGAATGTTCTTATCTCAAGTTTTACAGCCATCGAAAAGCTTTGGGAAAGTAATGATCTAAAACATAGATAACCGCATATTTTATAGTTAAAGCGGATCGTGGGAGATTTCAGGAAATTTTTATCCGCATTGTCCACACCCTATTATTTTGGGGAAAATGTGGTATCTTATTGATGTTGTTATTTGTTGATTTGTCAATCTGGGTAAATCAACATCGACTATGATTTGTAAATAGAACAAAAACTACTTATTTGTTAGACAATCAATCGAAAAAGGCGAAAAAATGGCACTGTTTGAAATCGAAACACAATCCCACATCGTAATCACTTGGGCAAATGACGAGGAACAAGCTCGTCAGATTTTGTACAATTATTATCCCTCGGAAGAAGCGATTCGCGTAACTAAGCGTCCGCGCGATGCTTGGGTGATTTCAAAATCCGCATTGGGAATTACCGGCAAAATTGACCCATGTGATATCGCAAGAGATTGTCTCGCAAAAGCGTCCGGCGACAAACTTGCCGCAATTCGTCTCTATATGCAGCATACAGGTTCTGATTTGGAACATTCCAGGAAAATTATTGAATCTAATATGATTATCGGCTGGTGATTTTTAGTTTTTCCTAAAACCCCTATTTATAAAGATGAAGACTGAATTATCGACCGAAAAGCTTTCGATTTTGATTCCGGTTTTTAACGAGCAATCTTTTTTGGCGAGAATCGTTGAACGAGTGCTTGCCGCACCGTTGCCGGGCAATCTTCAACGAGAATTGGTCATTGTCAACGACGCTTCCACCGACCGAACTGCTGATGTGATCAAGGGTTTGTGCGAAAAATATTCGGAGATTCGTGCGTTTGATCAGCCGCACAATCAAGGAAAAGGCGCGGCGATTCGTCGGGCAGTTCAGGAAATGACCGGCGAATTTGCTATCATTCAAGACGCCGATTTGGAATACGACCCCAGCGATTATCTCATTATATTACAACCGTTGGTGGAAGGATTGGCGGATGCCGTTTATGGATCACGGTTTGCAACGCGAGAAATGCGGCGAGTGGTACATTATCACCACAAACTGGCAAACCTTTTTCTGACGCACTTATCCAATTGGATGACTGGACTTGATCTGACCGATATGGAAACTTGTTACAAAGCGTTTCGATCGGAGTTAATCAAGTCAATCCCGTTGCGTTCAAACCGATTTGGAATTGAACCGGAAATTACAGCGAAGCTGGCAAAACGCGGAGCGGTGATTTACGAAGTGCCAATTCGCTATCACGGCAGGCGGTACGACGAAGGAAAGAAAATCGGCTGGAAAGACGGAATTAGTGCGATCAAAACAATCGTAAAGTATTGGTTCATTGATGATTGCTATAATTTGGAATCCGAAGACAAAATACGGCAGATGACCGATTATGCGAGGAGTTATACACGATGGGTTGCCAAATTAGTAACGCAACGATGCGGCGAAAAAATCATCGAAGTCGGTGCGGGAATTGGTTTGGTATCGCGGTACCTTCCGCAACGGGAACGGCTTGTGGTAACAGGACACGATTCCAAATGTCTCAAAATTCTTCGCAATCTTTTTGACGGCAACCAAACGACGAGTGTTTTTGAAGAAGATTTTTCTTCCGATTCGTCCATGGATACGATGATTCGCCAAACTGGAAAATTTGACACCGTTATCTTGCTTGACCATCTTGCAAAAACTTCACAGCCGGACGAACTTTTGGCACGATTAAAAAATTTGTTATCCGACGACGGTAAAATCATTTTGACAGTGCCGCTGTTACCATTTTTGTTCGGTAACGTGGATCGAAATGTCGGACGAATTCGGCGTTTCAGCAAGCGCGAAATTTTGTCTCTTTTGAAACGTAATCGTTTTCAGATCATAGAATATCATTCTTTCAACACACTTGCCGTCCTGGGACTTTGGCTCTCGAAAGTCTTGCGTAAAAAGAAATTAGGCAAATATTCATTAAAAATCTACCACACATTTGCCCCGATTTCTGCATATTTGGAACGTGCTCTTCCATTGCCACGCGGCAATGCGCTGATTGTTGTTAAGTCCTACGGAACATTTGATGAATAACGATGCTACCGTTGCCCAGTGCGGATTTATTGGGCTTGGGCAACTGAATGGCTCTAGTATTCTATAGGGAACTTCTAAACAAAAGTATTAACACAAGTTTTGGCAATATATATCGATTGCGTAGCATAGTCGGGGAAATTATTGTTTAGATATTTTGGTATTGCATTTTTTTTGTTCATTT